>DASVOS010000006.1 GCA_036383255.1 Gammaproteobacteria bacterium
CGGCGAGCACTGGAGCGAGCAAGGATGGCCGAAGGGCGCGGTCAGGGAGACCGCGCCCGCGCGAAGGGACAGGGATGTCCCGTGAGCGCGGCCCCGCAGCGAGCGAAGCGCGCAGCTTCAGCCCGCTTCGGGCCGGCATCCCGGGGGCGCCCTTTCTTTTCGCCCCTTTTCTTTGGGCGAGCAAAGAAAAGGGGCCCGTGAGCGCGGCGGAACGCGCCCTCTTGAATATCTCTTATGGGGTAGTGCCGGGGCTTAGGGATTAGGCGGCTGGGAGGGATCCCCGCCATTCTTCAGGTAATCGGAGTACTGCTGGTCCTTCTTGGCGGCATCCGCGTCGCCGAGCGCCGTATCCACCTGCTTGAGTCCGTCCAGGATGCGCGCGGAGTGGGTCGCGTCGTACATCCAAAGTCTCACATCCAGCGCCCGTTGCAAGTGGTCGCGAGCAGCGGGCCATTGCTGCTGCGACACGAGCAGCCCGCCCCATTCCTCGTGGGTCGCCGCGATGCCGGGACGGTAGTAGGCCGCCTGGTAGCGTTTCAGCGCGTCGGCGTAGAGCGTATCGGCGCGCGCGGGTTCCGCCAGCGCCTGCAGGCGCGCAAGGCGGGCCTCATCCAGTTCGCCCTGGGGGGCACCCAGTTTCGCGAGCCAGTCCGCCGCGTCGGACGCCTTCGCGTCGAAGGCCGCCTGGGTACGGGCGATGAGCGCGGCGCGGCGCAGGTCCGCCGGCGTCGAAGCGTCGGCGAGCAGGCCGTCGAGCTTCGCCGCAGCGGCAGTGGGGTCCTGGGACTGCAGGTCGGCGTAGCTCTCCAGCAGCGTGAGCCGCGCCGCAAGCCCTGCCACTGGATGCGTGGCCAGGAGCGAACGTGCCTGGGCAAGGTGTCCGCGCGCCGCCTTCACCTCGCCCTGCTGCAGGGCGGCGTCGGCGAGGTCCGTGAGCGCGTCCGCCTCGCGGTCCAGGTTGTCCACGCTGCGGTATTCCATGAACGCGCGGCCGAAGAAGTTGCGCGCCTCGGCGTAGCGGTTGTCCTGGTAGGCCTGCATGCCGCTGGCCATGAACCTTTGGGCGTTGCTCACGGTGGCCGGCTGCTGCACGGGCTTGCTTCCGCAGGCGGCCAGCGAGGCCGTGAGCACCAGCATTGAGGCGGCGTTTATTCGCGTCATGGGGGCGGCGGCACAGGTGTGAGCGTATCCGTCGGTTTCTTCGCCACCGAGGAAGAGATGGGCCAGGTGTTCTGCACCGCCTGCAGGGTGGCATCCGTCTCATCCAGGATCTGGCGGGTGCGGCCCACCATGTCCGGCATGGCTTGCAGCTGGTAGTTCACCGTGCCCAGGGTAGTGTTGAGCTGGGTCACTAGCTTGCGGCTCTCGGCCACCAGGCCCGGGATGTCGGCGGAGGCAGCGTTCGCGCTCTTGATGAGCGGTTGGATCTCCGCGAGGCGCGCCTGGGTCTCCTTGAGGGTCGCCGCCAGGTTCTGCAGCGTAGCCTGGGTCGCCTGGGTGCCCTTGGGCGAGGCGAATTGATCGGTGATGACCTTGAGGTTCGCGGTGAGCTCGGCCAGGTTGTGCACCGTGGCCTTGAGGTCCTCCGGCGCGATGGAGTGGGTGAGCTGGTTCACCTGCGAGAGCGTGGACTTCACGTCAGCCAGCACCGGCGAGACCTGCGCCATCATCTGGTCCACCGACATGGGCTGCTCCAGCACCAGGGTGGAGTCGGCGGGGATCATGGGCTTGTCCGGGGAGCCCGGCTTGATGCTGATGGCGGCGTTGCCGATCACCGAGAGCTTGCTGATCTCGGCCGTCGAGTCGGTCCTGATGAGCCTGTGGAACCGCTCCAGGATCTCCATGGTCACCGCGATGCGGTTGTCGTCGGAGAGACTGAGCTTGGTGACCTTGCCCACGTCCAGGCCGTACACCATCACCGGCGTATCCCGGGTCACGCCCTGGGCGTTGGTGATGTAGGCATGCAGCGTGAACTTGGGCGCGAAGAAGCGCAGTGTCTGGCGGTTGAAGGCGAGGGTGAAGAACAGCAGCAGCACCGCGGCCAGCACGAACACGCCCACCAGCCGTTCCCGCACCGTGTAGTTGAGGCGGTGGATGTAATGGACCTGCTCAGTCTGTTTCTCGGCCACGAGCTTCGCTCTTCTGTTTAAGCCCTGAAAAATCCATCCCAGGATTTTTCAGAGTCGTCGAGCCAGGAGCAAGTCCTGGCTCTCCTCCGCCGAATCAAGCACTGCGTGCTTGATTCGCGTGCGGTGCATCCATGCACCGCAAAAGACGAGAATACAACCGTCCGCATCACGCAGCGGTGTCGAGGAAGCCGCGCACCTCGGCACGCCGCGAATCCGTGAACTCGTCCCACCCCCTGAAGCATCCGACCCAACCCGGGTGCAGGAACACGATGTCCTCGGCGTGGCGGCGCACGAACCCCAGGTTATGGGTGGCGATGAGCACCGCCATGTTCCGTTCCCGCGCGAGCTTCCGGTACACCGCCGCCTCGCGGTCGCGGCAGGCGTTGTCCGTCATGTGGAAAGGCTCGTCGAGGAAGATCGCTTCCGGAGACAGCATGAGGCAGCGCGCGATGGCGAGCAAGAGCCGCTCGTGTTGGTTGAGGTAGGCAGGCAGCAGGTCCTGCCGTCCCGGGTAGTCGAGGAAGCGCAGCGTCTCTATGGCGGCCGCCTGCACCTCGGTGGCGTTGCCGGGCCGGTGGTACATGGCCGGCAGGGTCACATTGGCGAGGCCGTTCACCACCGACAGGAGCGGCGCGCTCTCCATCACGAACGCCGCCCGCAACCTGAGGTTGCGCCGTGCGGTCTCGCCGAGCCGGCGCGTGTCCAGTCCGAACAGCTTGAGGTTCCCAGCGGCGGGCGGGTCCACCGCGGCGAGTGCGCGCAGGTAGGCGGTCTTGCCGCCGCCGTTGGGCCCCACCAGGCATACGGTGCGGCCGGCCGGGACGCGGAAGCTCAGCGGATGCAGGAAGGGGCTGCCGTCCTCGCGCAACGGGCGCAGGTCCTCGGCTTCCAGCAGCGCCGCCGCGCTCACGACACCACCGCCAGCAGGCCATCGGCGGCGAACACCAGCACCAGGCTGGTCACGATGGCACGCTGGGTCTGCTGCGGCAGCTCCGTGGGCGAGGTGCGCACCCTGAGTCCGTGGTAGCAGGCCGTGCCGGCGATGGTGATGCCGAACAGCAGGTTCTTGAGGCCGAACAGCAGCACCTGCTCCGGCGCGATCGCCTCGGCCAGTTTGCTGAGCTGGTGGGCGCTGCTGCCGGGCGTGAGCAGGTCGTTGATGAGCACGCCGCCGAACAGCGCGATCACCGCGAAGTACACCGCCAGGGTGAACTGGGCGATGCCGGCGCCGATGATGCGCGGCGCCACGAAGAACTCGTTGACGTTGATGCCGAGGAGTTCGAGGCCTTGCACCTCGCCGCGCAGCTTCATGGAGCCCAGGTCCACCGCGATGGCCGAGCCGGAACGGCCGATGAGCACGATCGCGGTGAGGATGGAGGAGAGCTCCATGCCCACGATGCGGGTGAGCAGCGCCGCCACGTCGGCTTCGTTGCCGAGCGCGGTGGCGAGCTTGAGCATCTGCGAGGTGATGGAGAGGCCCACCGCCAGGCCCAGGAAGCTGACCAGCGGCAGCGCGTCCACGCCGGTGAAGATGATCTGGCCGTAGAGCGTCTGCAGGGTGGCGCGGTTGAACACCTGCCGGCGCTGCGCCCACTCGCGGAATGCGCGCAGCACGAACACGGTGAGCTCGAGCAGGTAGCTGCCGACCGACAGGGTGCGCCGGCCGGTCCAGCCGGCGAGGCCGTCAAGGCGGCCGGCCCGCGTCTCGGACATGCTCGTCACCCCACAACGAAGGAGCATCAGCCTAGAAGATGCCCCGCGGGGCCGCAATAGGCGTCAGCGCCGCGTGAAGACGAGGTCGTACACCGCGTGCCCGAGCTTAAGGCCCCGGCGCTCGAACTTGGTCTCGGGCCGCTCCGGCGGGCGCGGCACGCAGCCGCCCAGCGGGTCGCAGTTCCCGAAGGCCGGGGAGGCGTTTAGCACCTCCAGCGCGTGGCGGGCGTAGTCCTCCCAGTCGGTGGCGAGCTGCAGCGTTCCACCCCGTTTCAGTTTGTGCGCAAAGAGTTCCACCGTGTCCGGCTGGATGAGGCGGCGCTTGTGGTGGCGCTTCTTGGGCCACGGATCCGGGAAATAGATGAGGAGCGTGTCGAGGCCCGCGTCGGGTATCCGTTCCTTGAGGAAGGGCAGGGCATCGTCCGGGTAGACCCGCAGGTTGGCGAGGCCGAGTTCCTCGATGCTGAGCAGCAGCCGGCCGACGCCGGGGCGGTGCACCTCGCAGCCTAGGAAATCCTGCTCCGGATGGCGGCGCGCCAGCTCCACCAGGTTGTGCCCATCGCCGAAGCCGATCTCGAGGGTGCGCTTCGCGTCGCGGCCGAACAGCGCCGGGAAATCCACCGGGCCATCCGGCACCGCGTAGCGGGGCAGCAGTTCCGTCAGTGCACGCTCTTGCCCATGTGTCATGCGGCCTTGCCGGAGCACGAAACTCCGTACTCTGCGCATGACTGGCATCTCACTCATTATTATTAGAAGAACAGGCCGTCGACGGGAGATGAGGCGGAGGCGAAGCGCTTCCTGGGGATGCGGCCGGCCAGATAGGCCTCGCGGCCCGCCTCGATGGCTTTCTTCATGGCCGAGGCCATTAGGACAGGGTCCTTTGCGAGCGCCACTGCGGTGTTCATCAGTACGCCGTCGCAGCCGAGCTCCATGGCGATGGCGGCATCGGAAGCGGTGCCTACACCCGCGTCCACCAGAACGGGTACCCGGGACTGCTCCACGATGGTGAGGATGTTGTAGGGGTTGCGGATGCCGAGTCCCGAGCCGATGGGCGCGCCCAGCGGCATCACTGCCACCACACCCAAGTCCTCCAGTTTCTTCGCCACCAGCGGATCGTCGCTGGTGTAGACCATGACCTCGAATCCTTCCTTCACCAGCACCTCGGCGGCCTTGAGGGTCTCGCTCACGTCCGGGTACAGGGTCTTCTCATCGCCCAGGACTTCCAGCTTCACCAGCCGGTGGCCGTCCAGGAGCTCGCGCGCGAGGCGGCAGGTGCGCACCGCGTCCTCGGCGGTATAGCAGCCGGCGGTGTTGGGCAGGAAGGTGTACTTGGAGGGCGACAGCACCTCCAGCAGGTTGGGCTCGCCCGGCGTCTGGCCGAGGTTGGTGCGGCGGATCGCGAAGGTGACGATCTCGGCGCCGCTGGCTTCCACCGCGCGGCGCGTCTCGTCCATGTCCTTGTACTTGCCGGTGCCTATGAGCAGGCGCGAGCGGAAGGCCTTGCCGGCGACGGCGAAGCTGTCATCGGCCGAGGGGGCCGGTTTGTGGGCGGTGTTCATCGGGTTGTTGTCTCTATATCTATGGTGCGGCTCAGCCGCCGCCGACTGCATGGATGATCTCGACCGTGTCGCCATCCTTGAATTCGTGGGTGGCATGGGCGCTGCGGGGCACGATCTCGCCGTTCACTTCCACCGCCACGCGCTTGCCCGCCAGCTCCATGCGCTCCAGGAGATCCCGGGCGGTGAGGCCGGCGGGGTGGTCGGTGGACTGGCCGTTGACGTGCAGGCGCATGGGCGGGCTCGTGGGGGTGCGATCCGGGATTTTACCGCACCCGCGCGCAGGCCCAGCGCGGGCCTTTGAAAGCCCCCGGGCCGCCGCTAGAATGGGCCTGCACGCGGGTGTAGTTCAATGGTAGAACTCCTGGTTCCCAACCAGATAACGTGGGTTCGATTCCCATCACCCGCTCCAGAATTCTTCTGCTAACCATCCCTGGTGACATGACCACGGCGTACATCCCTGTACGCCGGGCAGCCATATATGGCTGCCCCTTGCGCGTCGGCTGCTGCGTGCTCTTTGGGAAAAACTGGCTGTCCTGTGCTTGCGCTATCCTTGGATGCAGTGGCCGCATCGGGGGATGCGGGAAGAGGGGAACATGGAACCTGACCAGGCACCGCGCAGAGGGTTCGACAGCGGGTACACGCTCGCTGCCGGCGTGCTGGCGGCTGCCGCCATCCTGGCAGTCGCCGCCTATGCCGCGGGGTGGCTGCCGCCCAGTGCCGTGCTCATCATCCTCATCGCCTGCCTGGGCGGCGCCCTGTATGCGCTGCTGTTCCTGCGGCGTGCGGGCCTGCGGGCAGCCACCTCCCGTGAACTCGCCGCGCGGCTCGAACAAAGCGAGCGGCGCTACACCCGGCTGGTGGAGCAGGCGATCAACGGGTTCGTGGTGCGCAGCCCCGAAGGCCAACTACTGCTGGTCAACGAGGCTTACTGCCGCATGACCGGCTACAGCCGGGAAGAACTGCTCACGCTCAAGGCGCGGGACATGGTCGTGGACCAGGCGGTGCTGCAGAAGGTGGCGCTGCTGGAGCCCGGCGAGTCGACGCGCATCGAGACGCTCATGAGATGCAAGGGCGGCGGCCTGCGCGAGGTCGAGTATGTCACCCAGCGCCTGCCGGACGGCAACCTGCAATCCGTGCTGCTGGACGTGAGCGCGCGCAAGCAGGCCGAGAAGGCCCGCCAGGAGAGCGAGCGGCGCTATGCAGCGCTCGTGGATCAGGCTGCCGACAGCATCTGGCTGCGCACTCCGGAGGGCCGCATGCTGTTCGTAAATGACTCGGCCTGTCGCATGCTGGGGTATGCCCGTGAGGAACTGCTGGCGAGCCGTTCCTCGGTGCTGATCCATGCCTCGGACCATGGCACCGCGGCGCGTATAGATGCCCTCAGGCCCCTCGAGACATTGCGCCTGGAGCGCGTCATGCGCCACAAGGACGGGCGCGCCATCCCCGTGGAGGCGAGCGTGCAGCGCCTCGCGGACGGATCGATCCAGGTCATCAGCCACGACATCGGCGAGCGCAAGCGCATCGAGCAGGCCCGTGAGGAGAGCGAGCGGCGCTACGCCGAGCTGGTGGACCAGGCCCTGGAGGGGATCCTGGTGCGCTCGCCCCAGGGCAGATTGCTGTTCGTGAACGGCACTCTGTGCCGGATGCTGGGTTACGCGCGTGAAGAGCTGGTGCAGCTAAACATGCGGGACCTGGTGCATCCGGAAGACGCCGACACCATCGTCCGCGTCGAGCAGCTCGAGTCGGGCGGCCACCTGCAGTTGCAGAAGCGCATGCGCCGCAAGGACGGCCAGGTCATCCACGTGGAAGTGAGCGCCCGCCGCCTTCACGACGGCAACATCCAGAGCGCCATCCAGGATGTGAGCGAACGCAAGGAGTCGGAGTTGCGTTTCCGTTCCATGGTGGAGGGTGCTCCCAATGCCATGGTCATGGTGGATGAGCGCGGGGCCATCGTGCTCGCCAACCCCCAGGCCGAGAAGCTGTTCGGCTACACCGCCGCGGAACTGGCCGGGAAGCCGGTGGAGATGCTGGTACCGATGCGCTATCGCGGCGACCACGCGGCGCAACGCGAAGGGTACAGCCGCGCGCCGCAGATGCGCGCCATGGGGCAGGGGCGCGACCTGTTCGGCGTGCACAAGCAAGGCCATGAGGTGCCGGTGGAGATCGGCCTCAATCCCATCGTCACGGCTCAGGGACGCTTCGTGCTGGCCTCGATCATCGACATCACCGAGCGGCGCGCGGCGGAAGAGCGCGAACGCGCCTACACGGAAGAGCTGCGGCTCATGTCACGTCAGCTCCTGGAAGCGCAGGAGTCCGAGCGGCGGACCATAGCCAGGGAACTCCATGACGAAGTGGGCCAATCGCTCACCGCCACCCGCATCAGCCTGCGGGACCTGGAGCAGGATGCGGCAGCGGGCGCGCTCGCGCCGCGCCTAGCCGACACGTCCGCCATCATCGCCGACCTGCTGGCGAAGGTCAGGCAGATGTCCCTGGACCTGCACCCTTCGGTGCTGGACGACCTGGGACTGGTGCCGGCCTTGCGCTGGTGCGTGCGCACCCGCACCGGCGGCAGCGGTCTCGAGGTGACGTGGGATCTTCCCGAGGACCTGCCGCGCTTCGACGCCATGGTGGAGCTGACGCTGTTCCGGGTGTTCCAGGAGGCCCTCTCCAACATCCTCAAGCACGCGGATGCGCACCAGGCGCAGGTGGCGCTGGCACATGCCGAGGGACGCCTGGTGCTCTCGCTCAGGGACGACGGACGCGGCTTCGATGTGGACGCTGCCCGCCGCCATGCCCTGGGGGGCGGCAGCCTGGGCGTGCTGGGCATGCAGGAGCGGGTACGGCTGGCCGGGGGCGAACTGGCCATGGAGTCGTCGCCCGGCCAGGGTACCCTGATCCGGGTGTCATTGCCGGATCGCGGGCGGTGATTTATGGTGTGAGGGCTTGGGAGACAAGGGAGTGATGGCCCATGCGGATACTCATCGCCGATGACCACACGCTGGTGCGGTCCGGGCTCACCGCGCTGATCGCGCGCCTACCGGAGATGGAGGTGGTGGCGGAGGCCGCCGACGGGCGCCAGGCGCTGCGCCTGGTGCGGGACCTGCAGCCGGACATGGTGCTCATGGACATCGCCATGCCGGGGCTCAATGGCCTCGAGTCGGCTGAGCGCATCCACAACATCCATCCCCAGACCAAGATCATCATCCTGTCCATGCACGCGAGCGAGGAGTACGTGGCGCAGGCGCTCAAGGCCGGCGCCTCCGGCTACCTGCTCAAGGACGCCGCCACCGCCGAGCTCGAGATGGCGCTGAAGTCCGTGGCGATGGGGCAGTTCTACCTGAGCCCCGCCATCTCGCGCCAGGTGGTGGATAACTTCCTGCGCGGAGGCCCCACGGGCCTGGACCTGCTCACGCCGCGCCAGCGCGAGATCCTGCAGCTCATCGCCGAAGGCAAGGGGACCCGCGAGATCGCCGATACCCTGCACCTCTCGGTGAAGACCGTGGAGACCCACCGTGCCCAGCTCATGGAGCGGCTCGACATCCACGACGTGGTGGGCCTGGTCCGCTACGCCATGAAGAAGGGGCTGATCTCCTCCGAATAGGCCCAGACCCCGCGCAGGGCGGCCTCCCGCCGGCCCTCATATCAGGGAATCCCTGAGACACAATCAGGGAAGCCCCAATGCCCCCCGTCCCCCGGAACGCGCACATTGGCACCGTACCCGAAGCCTGTGCGCGACCAAGACTAAAGGACCCCGCATAAGGACGCGATCGTGCAGGCTCGGGGCATCCGGAGGGATGCAATGCAGACCGGGGAGAAGAGACCGATGCGCACGATACTGGTGGATGACTATCCGCCGCTGCTTTCCGCGCTGACCACCTTGCTGCGCACCTATGACGGTGTCGAGATCGTGGGCCGCGCCCACACCGGCGGAGACGGGCTCAAGCTGGCCGATGAACAGGAACCGGACCTGGTGCTGGTGGACTTCACTATGCCGGACATGAACGGGCCCGCGGTCACCCGCAAGCTCAAGTCCCGGAAATCGCCGCCGAAAGTGGTGGTCATGTCTTTCCATGCGGAACCGGAGTATCGTGAGATGGCCCTGGATGCGGGGGCGGACGCCTACCTGGTGAAGTCCGACCTGTATCAGGAGCTGATGCCGCTGCTGAAGCGACTCTGCACCTGAGCCCCAGCGCTTCCAAGGTACAAGGATGTACTGCATGGAGCACAGACCGCTTTCCATCGCAGGACTGTTCGGCTCTTCCTCGACCGGGGAAGTGGTCGCCGATCCTGCGTTGCTGGAAGGAGAGCGTCGCGTCTTCGAGCGCATGGCGGCGGACGAGGGGCTCAAGCCGGTGTTGGAAGAGATGGCCCGGCTGTGCGAGCGCCATTCCCGGCAGCCGACGCTGTACGCGGTGCTGCTCGCCAACGAGGCCGGCGACCGCCTGAACGTAGTGGCGGCGCCCAACATGCCGCCGGACTACAGTGCGCTGCTGGGCGATGTGCCCGTGGCCGCGGATTCCAATCCCAGCGGCGTGGCCGCTTGGAGCAAGCAACCGGTGCTGGTGGAGGACTGCGCCACCGATCCACGCTGGAGTTCGCTGCGCGACCTCGCCGCCACGCTCGGCGTGGGCGCCGCCTGGTCGCTGCCGATCCTCTCGCAGCGCGGCAAGCTGCTCGGCACCTTCTCCGCCTACTCCCGCACGCCGGCACGGCCCGCACCGCAGGATGCGGCGCTGATGGAGCGCTTCGCCCACATCGCGCGCATCGCCATCGAGAAGCACCACGCCGAACGCACCATCGAGCGCATGACCAACTACGACGGCCTCACCGGCCTGCCTAACCGCTCGCTGCTGCTGGACCGGCTCGACGATGCGTTGCTCAGCATCGGGAAGCACAAGCCGGCGGCGCTGTTGTTGTTCAACCTCGACAGCATGAAGCAGATCAACGATACCCTCGGCTACGAGTACGGCAACCGCTGCATACAGGCGGTGGCGGGACGGCTCGCCGCGCATGTCGGCGGGAGCCTCATGGCTCGGGTCGGCGGCGACGAGTTCGGCGTGGTGCTGGAGGGGCAGGACGACGAGGGCGTGCTGCGCAGTACCGTGCAGGCGCTGCTCGAGAACATCACCCAGCCCATCGGCGTCGACGGGCGCGACGTGTTCCTGACCGCGAGTCTCGGGGTCGCCGTCGGCCCGCGCGACGGCGACGACGCCGACACCCTGTTCAAGCATGCCGACGTGGCGCTGCACCGTGCCAAGCAGCGCGGCCGCAACGGCTTCCAGTTCTTCGACGCCGCCATGAACGCGCCGGCGGCGCGGCGGGTGGCGCTGCTCGGGGGGCTCCGCCACGCGCTGGAGCGCGGCGAGTTCGAGGTCCACTACCAGCCGCAGGTGGAGCTCGCGGGCGGCATGCTCAGCGGCGCCGAGGCGCTGCTGCGCTGGAACCACCCGGAGGAGGGCGAAGTCTCGCCGTCCGAGTTCATCCCGCTTCTCGAGGAGACCGGCCTCATCCTGCCGGTCGGCGAGTGGGTGCTCACGCAGGTGTGCCGCGACTTCACGGAGCTGGAGCGGGGCGGCAGCGCCCCGCCGCGCATCGCGGTGAACCTCTCGGCCCGCCAGTTCATGCAGCCGGGCCTGGCGGAGCGCATCCAGGCGGTGCTGAAGGCCCACGCGGTGCCCGCCGAGCGCCTCACCCTGGAGATCACCGAGAGCCTGCTGATGCGCGACCCGGCCGACGCCGAGCGCGTGCTGCAGCGCCTCAAGCAGGTGAACGTGAAGATCGCGCTCGACGACTTCGGGACCGGCTATTCCTCGCTCAGCTACCTGAAGCGTTTCCCCGTGGACGAGCTCAAGGTGGACAAGTCCTTCGTGACCGGCGTCACCCACTCGGCGGCGGACGCGGCCATCACCGACACCGTGATCCGCCTCGCCCACAACCTCGGCATGCAGGTGCTCGCCGAGGGCGTGGAGCACGAGGCCCAACGCGCCTTCCTCGAGGTGCACGGCTGCGACCGGGTGCAGGGTTACCTGACCGGCCGGCCCATGGACTTCGGCGCCTTCCGCGTGCGGCTCGAAGCCGAGGCGGGCCGGCGCGAGAGCCCGCGACCGCGGTCGGATACGCCTCCGGCCCCCGCCCCGCGCTAGGCCCTCCGGGGACAAGCTGATAACATGACCGTCCAGGCCCTTCAGGGGGGCTTGGGACCGTCCACACGTCGCGCCCGCGGCGCGCCAGAGGCAGGCAGCCAAAGTCCATGAAGAAAGCACTGAAGATAACCGGCATCGTCCTGGGAATCCTCGTGCTCGTGGTCATCATGCTGGCGGTGGCCCTGCCGTTCCTGATCAACCCCAACAGCTTCAAGGACGACATCGCGCGCCTGGTCAAGCAGAAGACCGGCCGCGAGCTCGCCATCCAAGGCGACATCAAGCTCTCCATCTTCCCCTGGCTCGGCATGCAGATCGGACCCATGGAGCTGTCCAACGCCAAGGGCTTCGGCGGCGTGCCGTTCGCCTCCATCAACGAGACCGACGTGCACGTGCGCTTCTGGCCGCTGCTGCACCGGCGCGTCGAGGTGGGCGCGGTCAAGCTCGACGGCCTCAACCTCGACCTCGAGCACGACGCCCAGGGCCGCAACAACTGGCAGGACATCAGCGAGCACCTGGCCCGCGCCTCCGCCAAGGGCGGGAGCGCGGACGAGGAAGAGAGCAACGTGGACCTCAGCGTGGCCGGCGTCAGCGTCACCGACAGCCAGGTGCGCTGGACCGACGCCGAGAAGCACAAGCAGTACACCATCAGCGACTTCACCCTCAAGCTCGGCGCCTTCGCCTCGGCCAAGCCGCTGTCGGTGGAATCGGGTTTCGACTTCACCGGCACCAACCCGGCGGTGCAGGGCCACGTGGACTTCAGCGGTACCGCCACCGCCGACCTGGAGCGCCATCTCTATACGGCGGACGACGCCAAGCTCGAGATGCAGGCCAAGGGCGACGCGGTGCCCGGCGGCGAGGTGGACGCGGTGCTGCGCTGGCAGCACCTGGCGTTCAACCAGGAGCAGGGCAGCCTCGCGCTAAACGGCCTCGACGCCGGTGCCTACGGCATGCGCTTCCAGCTCGAGGCCCAGGGCAAGGATGTGCTCAAGGACGCGAGCTTCACCGGCAGCGCCAAGCTGGCGCGCTTCTCGCCGCGCGACACGCTCAAGGCCATGGGCCACGCCGGCGTCGCCGAGACCCGCGACCGCGGCGCCTTCGGCAACGCCTTCGGCAGCTTCAGCTTCGTGGCGGACGCGGGCTCCGCCGCCCTGAGCGGCCTCGACTTCACGCTCGACGACACCCATCTCACCGGCCGCGCCGCGATCAAGGATTTCAAGACCCTGGCCATGTCCTACGACCTCAACGTGGACAGGCTCGACGCCGACCGCTACCTCCCGCCCCAGCAGCTCGGCACGCCCGACAAGCCTCGCGAGGAGGTGGACGTGGACAAGGTGGGCATCCCGTTGCGCACGTTGCGCGCGCTGGAGATGGACGGCCACCTGCACATCGGCAGCTTCAAGTTGCTCAACGTCCAGACCAGCGACATGGACGTGGGCATCAGCAGCCACGACGGCCTCGCCCACGTGCAGCCGCTCAGCGCCAGGCTCTACGGCGGCGGCATCGACGGCGACATCCAGGTGGACGCACGCAAGCGCGTGGACGCACGCGGCCTGGAGGCGGATCCCACCGTGAGCGAGACGCTCAACCTCAAGGGCGTGCAGGTGGCGGGCCTCGCGCAGGACCTGTTCAAGACCGACAAGCTCTCCGGCACCATCGACCTCACCAGCTCCACCCGCGGCACCGGCCGCCTGGTGGGGCAGCTGCGCCAGAGCCTGAACGGGCGCGCCAGCTTCGCTATCCGCAACGGCGCGCTCGAGGGCGTGAACGTGTGGGACGCCATCGCCCGCGCCTATGCGCGGGTGAAGGGCCAGAAGCCGCCGCCGCCGGCCCCGCCGCGCACCGAGTTCGCGGACATGCACGGCACCGCCACCCTCACCAAGGGCGTGATGTACAACAAGGACTTCAGCGCCGCGCTGCCGTTCCTGAACCTGTCCGGCGCCGGCAAGCTCGGCCTCGCCGACCTCACGGTGGACTACAGCCTCAAGGGCCGCGTCACCGGCACGCCGAAGCTCGGCACCGACCTCTCGGGCCTCAAGGGCGCGACGCTGCCGCTGCACATCGGCGGCACCCTCGGCCACTTGAGCGTGCAGCCGGACCTGGGCGAGGCCGCCAAGGGCAAGCTCGACGACCTCAAGAAGAAGGCCGAGGACAAGGTCAAGGACAAGCTCCAGGACCTCCTCGGCAGCAGCAGCGGCGGGGAATAGCCACGGACGCCGCCGGGTCCTCCTCCCACGGAGCACGGCTGCGGAGACCTCAAGGCGATGCGTGAGTTGGCCCTGATCCTGGCCCTCGGTGTCGCGGCGCTGCCGCCCGCGGCGGGCGCCGCGGACTTCCATTCCCTCGAGGTCAGCCGGGACGCCGGCCGCTACCGGGTGCAGGCGGACCTGTACCTGGCCGCGCCGCCGGATGCGGTGTACGCGGTGCTCACGGACTACGCACACCTGACGCGCATCTCGCCCAGCATCCGCGTCAGCCGCCTGGTGAAGCAGCTCGACCCGGACACGGCGCTGGTGTATACCGACAGCCGCATCTGCGCGCTGTTCCTCTGCCGCCACATCCAGGGGATGCAGAAGTTCAGCCGCACTCCGCCCGGGGATCTCGCTGCGGTGGTGCTGCCGGAACAGAGCAACCTCAAGATGGGCGAGAGCCACTGGCACCTGGAGGCGGAGGGCAAGGGCACGCGCATGCGCATGGAACTCACGCTGGAACCCTCCTTCTGGGTGCCTCCGCTCATCGGCTCGGCCCTGGTGGCCCACAGCCTCAAGACCGAGGGGCGCCGTTCCGCCGACGGCGTCGAGCGGCTGGCGCGGGAGCGCGCGCATCTGCCGTCCATGGACGATTATGAGGACGAGGCAGGCGAGGATGAGTGAGCGCCGCACTGGGCGCGGTTTCGCCGCGCGGCTGCTCGCCTGGCACGCAGGCCACGGCCGCCACGACCTGCCCTGGCAGAAGCGCCGTACGCCCTATCGCGTGTGGGTGTCGGAGATCATGCTGCAGCAGACCCAGGTGGCGACGGTCATCCCCTACTACACGCGGTTCATGCAGCGCTTCCCGGACGTCCAGGCGCTGGCGGACGCGCCGCTGGACGAGGTGCTGCACCTATGGACCGGCCTCGGCTACTACGCCCGTGCCCGCAACCTGCAGAAGGCGGCGCAGGCGATCCGCGATGCGCACGGCGGGCGCTTCCCGAAAGACATGGAGGCGGTGCAGGCGCTGCCGGGCATCGGCCGCTCCACGGCCGGCGCGATCCTCGCCCTCTCCACCGGCCAGCGGCATCCGATCCTGGACGGCAACGTGAAGCGCGTGCTCGCGCGCCACGGCGCCGTGGCGGGCTGGCCCGGTGCGAAACGGGTGGAGGAGAAGCTCTGGGCGCTGGCGGAGCGCCACACCCCGGAAGCCAAGGTCGCGGATTACACCCAGGCCGTCATGGACCTCGGCGCCACCGTCTGTACCCGCAGCAGCCCGCGCTGCGGCGAGTGCCCGGTGGCGGCGGATTGCGCCGCGCGCAGGCTCGGCAGGCAGACGAAGTTCCCGGCCCCGAAACCGCGCAAGGCGCTGCCGGTGAGACGCACCCGCATGCTGATGCTGGTCGCGCAGGATGCGGTGCTCCTGGAAAGGCGTCCGCCGGCAGGCGTCTGGGGCGGCCTGTGGGGCTTCCCGCAGGTGGATGTGGATGTAGACGTGGCGGCATGGTGCCGGGAACGCTTCGGCAAGCCGCCGCGCTCCGTGCGCGAGCACCCGGCGCTGCGCCACACCTTCAGCCACTTCCACCTGGACATCGAACCCTTGGAGCTCGCGCTTCCGGCCGCCGCAGCGGTGCGGGAGGAGGGGAGCCGCTGGCATCCCCTGGGCGAGACGCCGCGCCTCGGGCTCGCGGCACCGGTGAAGCGGCTGCTCGAGACGTTGGTACAGGACTAGCATGGAGAGGACGATGACGCGGACGGTGCAGTGCGTGTTGCTGAAGCAGGACCTGCCGGGGCTGCCACGGCCGCCCTATCCGGGGGCGCTGGGCCAGCGCATCTTCGAGCAGGTCTCCCAACAGGCCTGGCAGCAGTGGCTGCGCCACCAGACCATGCTCATCAACGAGTACCGGCTTTCGGTCATAGACCCGAAGTCGAGGAAGTTTCTAGAAGCCGAGATGGAGAAGTACTTTTTCGGCGGCGGTGAGGCGGCGAAGCCGGAGGGCTATACGCCGCCCGGCGGTTAGCCCTCGACCGACGTGAGATACGCCACGCAGAAGTAGCGCCTGTCGTCGGTCCACTGCCGCTCGATCTTCAGGCCCGCCTGTGCCGCCAGCGCCGCGAAACGTTCCGGCGTGTACTTGTGGGAACGCTCGCTCAGGATGTGCTCGCCGGCCCGGAACTGGAAGCGCTCACCCGCCACCGTCACCGCCTGCGCCATGCTGCTCACGAGGTGCATCTCGATACAGCCGGCCTTCTCGTTGTAGGCCGCGCGGTGGTGGAAGCGCGCGACGTCGAAGTCCGCGTCCAGCTCGCGGTTGATGCGCGCGAGGATGTTGAGGTTGAACTCGGCGGTCACGCCCGCCGCGTCGTCGTAGGCCCGTTCCAGCACCGCCCGGTCCTTGGCCATGTCCACGCCCACCAGCAGCGCGCCGTCCTCGCCGGCGAGCCGGCGCATGTGGCGCAGCAGCGCCGCCGCCTCGGCTGGCGCGAAGTTGCCGAGCGTGGAGCCGGGGAAGTAGACCGCGCTGCGGGCCGCCTCGCGCCGCGGCACCGGCAGCCGGAAGGCCTGGTTGAAGTCGGCGCACACCGGCAGCACCTCAAGGGCCGGGTACAGCCGGTTGAGCCGGTCGGCGGCCTGCACCAGGTGCTCGCGGGAGATGTCCACCGGTACGTAGGCCACCGGATCCCTGAGGTGCTCGAGCAGGAGGCGCGTCTTCACGCTGCTGCCGCTGCCCGGCTCCACCAGCAACACCCGCTCGCCCAGGGCCGCCGCCATGGCGCCCACGTGGGTCTCCATGATGCCGAGCTCGGTGCGGGTGAGGTAGTACTCCGGCAGCTCGCAGATCGCGTCGAACAGCTTGGAGCCCCGCGCGTCGTAGAAATACTTGCAGGGCAGGGTCTTCTGCCGCTCCGCCAGGCCCGCGAGCACCTCCTCGCACATCTCGTCGAGGCGCGGATGGTAATCGTGCAGGGTGATGGAGAGGGCCTGGGAGATCTGCATGTCACGCATCCTTGGCGAGGCGCAGGCCGGCGAACTGCCAGCGCTGCTGCGGGTAGAAGAAGTTGCGGTAGCTGGGGCGCAGGTGGCCGGCGGGCGTCACGCAGGCGCCGCCCCTCAGCACCATCTGGTTGGCCATGAACTTGCCGTTGTACTCGCCGAGCGCACCGGCGGGCGGCCTGTAGCCGGGATAGGCCGAGTAGGCGCTGGCGGTCCACTCCCACACGTCGCCGTACATCTGCAGCGCGCCCTCGCCGGTGGCGGGCGCCGGCTGCGCGAGGCCGCTGTCCAGGAAGTTGCCGGCCAGCGGCTGTTCCGCCGCCAGGCTCTCCCATTCGGTCTCCCCGGGCAGGCGCGCGCCGGCCCAGCGGGCGAAGGCGTCCGCCTCGTACCAGCTGAGATGGCATACCGGCGCATCCCAGGCGATCTCGCGCGTGCCGCCGAGGGTGAACTCCGTGGCGAGGTCCTCCTGCCAGTAGAGCGGCCGCTGCCAGCCTTCCTTCTGCGACGTGGTCCAGCCGTCGGACATCCACAGCGCGGGCTCGCGGTAGCCGCCATCGCGGATGAAGTCCCGGTACTCGGCGTTCGTCACCGGCCGGTTCGCGAGCGCGTGGCCCGGAACCAGCGCGGCGTGCTGCGGCGTCTCGTTGTCGAAGGCGAAGCTCCCGCCGGCATGGCCGATGGACACCTGTCCCGCGGGACGGGAGATGTATTTGAGTGCGGGTGCCCGGGCCGCCGCCACCTTCGGCAGCGGCCGCCAGGTGGGCTGTAGCGGATTCAGGGAGAAGAGGTGCTTCACGTCCATGAGCAGCAGCTCCTGGTGCTGCTGTTCATGGTTGAGGCCGAGGGCGAGGAGCGCGGCGAGCTCTGCGTCGTCGCCGGCCGCATCCTCCAGGAGGTGCTGCATGTGATGGTCCACATGTGCCCGGTAGGCCAGCACCTCCGCCGCTGCGGGACGCGAGAGCAGGCCGCGCTGGGGCCGCGGGTGCATGCCGCCGACGCTCTGGTAGTAGGAATTGAAGAGGTAGGCGAAGTCCGGATGGAACGGCCGGTAACCCGGCATGCGCGGCGAGAGCAGGAAGGTCTCGAAGAACCAGCTGGTGTGGGCCAGGTGCCACTTGGCCGGGCTGGCGTCGGGCATGCTCTGCAGGGCCATGTCCTCGGGCCCGAGGCTGCGGCACAGGTCCTCCGTGAGCGCACGCACCGCGGCGTAGCGTCTCTCGGGCGCCGTCCCGGGGGCGGGAGCGGCCGTGTGGCGGGCCTGGCTGTTCATCCTTCGAGTCTCTCCCGCAGGGTAGTGGCGGTCCCGGGCCAAGTCAAAACGGCCGTCAACCCCTTGACCCGGCTTGCTTTCGCCGGTCTAATACCCGCCCTTCGCCGGGTTTATTACGCCTATCCCGCTTTAACGGATGCAGGAAAGCCTGCATGGCGAAGAGTCAAAAGCAGACAAGATGGCCAGGTAGCTCAGTTGGTAGAGCAGCGGACTGAAAATCCGCGTGTCGATGGTTCGATTCCGTCCCTGGCCACCATTTTCTATTCCTGCTGCAGATAACTTCCCAGTTTTTCGTCCCATCCGCTGTCAAAAACCTGCGCCGGATCCAGTCCGACTTCACCTTGCCCGCGCACACCATAATCCCCGCGCCGCTCCGAAGATACTTCACGCATCCGACGTGTCAGATATGAAGATGCGATTCTGCGCAGCAGTTCCGGGAAATCGGCACAGATGCGCGGAATCTGTGGGGTGTCAGGGTCGCAAGGAGTCTGCAAGATGAAAGACCACGTGGTGAAGACGTCCATCCACATCGATGCACCCGCCAGCCGGGTGTGGGCCACCCTCACGGAGCCGGAGGAGATCAAGAAGTTCCTGTTCGGTACCCAGGTCGAGACCGATTGGAAGCCCGGCAGCCCTATCGCGTTCAAGGGCAACTGGAAGGGCAAGGAGTACGAGGACAAGGGACGCGTGCTGGAATACGTGCCGAACGCGCGTCTGGTGCACAGTTTCTGGAGCAGCCTCGAAGGCTCGCCCGACAAGCCCGAGAACTACAAGACCGTCTCCTATTCGCTCAAGCCCGACGGGGAAGGCACGCTGCTCACCCTGACCCAGGACCACAACGCCAGCGAGGAGGCGAAGCGGCACTCCGAGGACAACTGGAAGCAGGTCCTGGAAGGCGTGAAGAAGGCGGCCGAGTAGCCCAGGAGGACGGGGCTTCCCAGGTCCCGTCCTCGCCGGCTTAGTGCTACATTCCTTCCACCCCGATGGGGTCCATCGGGAAGGGGTAGCCATGCTGGAACAGAAGATACACGCGATCTTCGGCGACGAAGATCCCACCGGCTTCGGCACCGGCTGGTGGAGCGGCGTCCTGTCAGCCTTCTTCGGCGTGCTCGCCTTCGGCGCGGTGGTGTGCCTGCACTTCCCGCAGCTCCTGTCATCTCCCGACCTGCGCGTCCACTACCCGATGCCGCTCATGCGGATGCTGATCCAGGGCGTGATCGTGGCGGCGATCGCCTTCGGCGTCATCTCCGCGTTCCTGCGCCGGAAGAAGCTGCTGGGCCTGACCGGGATGCTTTTCGCCCTGGGCGCGACCCTGCTGGGAGGCGCCAGCGTGCCGATCAACGAGCAGCTGCACGACGGCCCGGCCATCGGCCTGGACTGGTTCCTGCTCGACCTCCTGCTGATGACGCTGATCTTCTCGCCCATCGAAGTGCTGTGGCCGGCTTACCCCAAGCAGGGCGTGTTCCGCCCCGAGTGGCTGCTGGACGTGGAGTATTTCCTGTTCACCCACCTGCCCATCCGGGTCACCTCGTTCCTGATCCTGCTGCCCGCGACCCAGCTCACGGGCCTCCTGGGAAACGCGCGCCTGCTGGCTGCTACGGGCAGCCTGCCCTGGCTGGTGCAGTTCCTGCTGGCGGTGCTGGTGGCGGACGTGGCCGAGTACTGGATCCACCGGGCCCTGCACCGGGTGCCGTGGCTGTGGCGCTTCCACGCCGTGCACCACTCCTCCAAGGCGCTGGACTGGATCGCGGGCTCACGCGCCCACCTGGTGGACGACCTGCTGATCCGGGGCCTGATGCTCATCCCGATGATGTTCATGTTCTCCCAGGACATCATCGTGGCCTACCTCTTGTTCGTGACCATCCACGCCACCTGGGCGCACACGAACTTCGGCCCGAGCATCAAGTGGCTGGAGCCCTACCTCATCTTCCCGAGATTCCACCACTGGCACCACACCTCCCAGAAGGAGGCGATCGACAAGAATTTCGCGATCCACTTCCCGTGGATCGACCGGCTGTTCGGCACCTATTACTATCCGGCGGACATCTGGCCGCACACCTACGGACTCTCCAACGAGCCCATCCCGGCCGGCTTCTGGAGCCAGACCTGGTATCCCTTCACCCGCAGGAAACGGCGCTAGAAGCCCAGGGACTCCAGCGGCACGTCGTTGGGCAGCGTCGCGCCCTTGGGCGTCGCCCGCACCAGGCCCAAGGCCTTCATGGCCTTGACGGTCATGAACCCGAAGTCGTACTCCGACTCATCGTGGCTCAGGCGCAAGAGGCCTGGGGAATGGTGGTGGTTGTTCTGCAGGCAGGCGCTGAAGGTGGCGGTGACCGGCAGCCATTCGCCGATGTTCATCGCGTTGTCCCCGTCGTCGTAGCGCCGGTAGCCGAACCGGCGCTCATGGGTCCAGTAGTTCTGGATCATGTTGATCCACAGCGCCCAGATGCGGAACACCACCCACATCGCGGCCGCGAAGCGCCAGTCGCCCACCAGCAGCCACAGCAGCCAGAAGTTGAAGGCCTGGGCCGCCACCATGAACACGGGGTTCGAGACCAGCCGGAACGGCCAGGAACCGAAGATGGCGTCGGTCGCCATGTTGGCTTCGCATTTGTAAGGCAGCAGGCAGAGATACAGCGTCCGCCAGAAGCCATCGGAGGCGAGCTTGTTGGGATCGCCAGGATGGTCGGCGAACTTGTGGTGCAGCCGGTGCCGGTTCACCCAGCTGACGGGATCGATGTAGACCCCGAAGGTGTTGTTCACCACAGTGAGCGCCTTGACGAACCATTCCTGATAGTCGAGTGCCCGGTGGGCGATCCCCATGTGGATCACGGAAGACAGGTAGAGCCCGCCCATGAACCAGCAGACCAGGAAGTAAGCTGCGCCTATCCCCAAGCCGGCCCAGGGGCCGAGATGCGGCGGCGCGAGATACAGGCAGCTCAGCGCATAGGCGAGGATGAGCGCGTAACCGGCGGCGTTGTAGACCTTCATGAGTCCCCCCCTTTCATCTGGAAATTCCCTGGCCCACGCGCACTGGCGTGGCGGTGCAAAAGCATATCAGCAGGGCCTTGACCCCGGCCGTGGCACGCGGTTGCGCCGGCGCCTGACTGGAGATTGGGGATTTTGGCCCAATATTACATAGGGCGCATAATGACGCGGTGTAGTGAGGAGCGGACATGGCCACAGGTTGGGCGAAAGACGGCGCGGTGCAGGAGCAGATCGACGCCAGCATCGACGACGCGGTGAAGGCCGCGCGCCGGCACCTGCCCAAGGGCCCGAGCCTGAAGAACTGCGAGGAGTGCGGCGCGGAGATCCCCGAGGCGCGCCGCCAGGCGTTGCCCGGCGTGCGCCTGTGCGTCGCCTGCCAGACCGAGGCGGACAAGGAAATGAAGCAGCATAGCCTCTACAATCGCCGCGGCAGCAAGGACAGCCAGCTGCGCTGAGATCGTCTCGAGGGGACACCATGCGAAGCCTTTTGCTCGTGCTGATGCTCGCCGGCATGGCCCTCCCTGCGGCCGCGGATGAGAAGAATGTTCCGGCCCTCGATGCCCATTGGGATGCGGGGGCTGAGGACTGCAAGGCCGGAAACCATCCGCCCCTGGAAGTCTACCGTTACGACCCGCGCACTTACATATTGCGTGAGGATCTCTGTTCCACCTGGGAAGCGCCTTTCATCTATCTCCTGATAGGGGACCGGCAGGCGCTGCTCATCGACACCGGCGACGTGGCCGACCCCAGGCTCATGCCCTTGAAGGACACGGTGCTGGCGCTCCTGCCCACGGCGAAAGGCGAGCGCATGCCGCTCACGGTCGTGCACAGCCATACCCACTTGGACCACCGCGCCGGCGATCCGCAGTTCGACCACGTCCCCGGCGTCACGCTGGTGGACGCGCACCTCGACAGCGTGCGGAAGTTCTTCGGCTTCGGCGAATGGCCGCAAGGGGCCGCGGACCTCGACCTCGGCGCGCGCACGGTGGACGTGCTGCCGGCGCCGGGACACAACCCCGCGCATGTTGTCTTCTACGACCGGGAAACCGGCCTGCTGTTTTCGGGGGATTTCCTGATGGCGGCACGACTCTTAGTTGACGATATTGACGCATACCGCGCGAGCGCGCGGCGGGTGGCGGATTTCGTGCGGGACAGGCCGGTGAGCTACGTGCTCGGCGGCCACATAGAAGAAGACCGCGGCGGGAACCTCTACGACTGGCAGTCGACCCACCACCCGGACGAGCATGCGCTGCAGCTCGGCAAGGCCGAGATCATGGCGCTGCCGGCGGCGCTGGAAGGCTTCAACGGCTTCCAGTCCAGCCGGGACGGCTTCTTCATCGTGAACTCCATCCACATGCTGGAGGCGATGGGGGCGGCGGCGATACTGGTCCTGGCGGGTATCGGCTACTTGTTATACAGGCTGTGGCGCCGCCGCCGGCGGGTTGTATGACCAAATAATGACCGGGTAAAATATGTCACCTGAAGCGCCGGGAATGCGTTTCAAACTGTAGGGCAGGAGATGGATTTGAGCGGGATGCGTACCTTGATCGCGGCCTTCGGGCTGGCTGGACTGCTGGCGGCCTCCACGGCCGAGGCCGGCAACGGCCTCACGCGCCAGCAGAACTGGGCACTGCTCTATGCCTCCGTGGTGGGCACCAGCTATTACGCCGACCCGCTGCCGGATGAGTACGACTTCCCCCACACCCTGACCGCGGTGCTCGCCCAGGAATCCAGCCTGTGCCACCACAAGAAGGGCCTGGACAAGCATTCCTACGGCTGCGGCCAGGTGCGCCAGCAGACCGCGCTGCTCATGAACGGCAAGCCGGTGGCGGCCAAGAAGCTGCAGCACGACGACGCCTTCAACATCCGCATCGCCGCCCGCTACCTCGCCTACTGCATGCAGGCGATGCCGGACTGGGACCGCAGCGTGATCTGCTACAATCGCGGCCCCTACCACGCGCGCACCATGGCCAAGGCGGACGTGGCGAAGGACGCTTACCTCGCCAACATCAAGCGGCGCATGCGCGAAGCCAGGAAGCTCCTGGCCAGCAACCTCAAGTAATCCCAGAGATTTTGATGTTCGAGAATCGCCATTCTGAAAGAACGGCGAGAAGGGCTATTTTGGCCTATGGCTAGGCGCAGACGGCCGAGCAGCCGAAGCGTACATTCCAGTACGTGAGGATTGCGAGGCCGGCTGCAACAACGCCAGAGGGCAAAATAGACCTTCTCATTACATCTCGCACATCTGTGCGAGGGTAAACGCCGTGACATACAGCGGCTGCGGCACGCCGTTGATGGTGAAGAGGTGGGGCCTGAAGCCGCTCTTGTCCTTGTACATCACGAACTGCAGCACCGCCACCGCCGGCCGGTCCTGGTAGGTGAGGATGCCGCTCACGTTCACGAAGTCGGTCCCGTCGCTGGTGGCGCCGGCGTCCCAGCGCGGCGACTCGAAGTAGCCGCTCACCTCCTGGTCGAGGGTGCGGCGCGGGCAGTTGTCCAGGTGCCCGGTCTTCACGATGTAGATGTCGTCAGGGTCCGGGATCCAGTGCGGGTCGGAGGTGAGCAGCGCCGGTTCCGCCTGCTTCTGCTCGGCGCTCGGCGGCGCCTTGGCGTAGCCCGTGACAGTCACCACGGCGCCGGCCACCGCCGCCGCCACGAACAATGCGTCCACGGCCAGCGCGGCCTTCATCCAGTCATCCAGCTTCCAGCGCTTGCGCTCCTTGAGATAGAGCGGGTAGCCCACTGGCCAGGCGAAGCTGAGGAGCGCGGCCCAGCGGGCGATGGCCCTGGTCGGCGGATCCGGGTCCCAGGCTGCCGGAGCCTGCACGATCTCCAGCACCGCCATGATGGCGGTGACGACGAAGGTGAGCGCCACCAGCCATATGAAGCCCGTGAGGGAGTAGCTGGCGAAAGCCGTGATCAGGATGCCGATGGCGCCGATCACGGGGGTGGCCAGCAGGAACACGCCGTAGTCCGCCCCCGGGATGCCGGAGGAGAGCAGGCGTCGGGCGGGCTTGGCCTTTGCGGGGGTCTCGTTCATGGGGATAGGTTAACGCGGCGGCCCAAAAGTAAGAAGCCGAAGGGTCGCCCCTTCGGCTTCCTTTGGCCATGCGACGGGCCGCTTACGGCAATTTGTCGAGGCTCGAGAGGTCAGGCCAGCCGAGGTAGGAGTACGGGTCCTCGGGGTCGTTGCTGATCGCCATGCTGCCGCACATGCGCTGCGAGAGCTTGTCGCGGCTCGCGATGCCCGGGGTCTTCCCGCCGCCCAGGTCGTACACCAGGATCTTGCCCTGGGCCTGCCACTCCTTGGGCAGGTCCTTGGCCTTGGGCGAGACCTGCACCTGGATCTCGACCCACTTGTTCCAGCCCCACTTCTCGGTGCGGTAGTTGAAGGAGTTGCCGGCGTTGTTCGCGACCGATGCGGTCCAGGTCTTCTTCAGGAGGTCGTAGGAATACTGGTTGAGGCCGGTGCAGGCGGTGACGAGCTGCTTGGTGGCGTCCTTCACCAGGGCCTGCACGTCGGCGCTCTGGCTGGCATCCACGGCCACCACCTTGTCGGGGGTCTTGCCGCAGGCGGCGAGCGCGAGGAGAAGCGACAGGAACAGGACTCTTTTCATGGCGAAAACCCCTGGAGTACGTTTTCACGAAGTATAGCCCGGAACACCAGGCGTCCGCATCGTCTCAGCGGCCGCTCTGGTTCTTCCAGCGGTGCTTGAGGTACATGCCGAGCAGCACCAGCAGCACCAGGACCAGCATCGCCACGAACAGGATGCCGGCCTTCTCGGTGAGGTCGTCGTAGCTCTGGATCTGGCGGCCCAGCCGCCAGCTGCCGAGTCCCCAGGTGCAGGACCACAGCAGGCCGCCCAGGAGGTTCGCCGCGAAGAAGCGGCGGAACGGCATCTCCACGATGCCTGCCACGATGCCCTGGATCTGGCGCAGCACCTCGAAGAAGCGCGCGGACAGCACGAACCAGAAGCCGTAGCGGTCGAAGGAGCGTTCCAGCTTCATGAGCTCCGGCTCGCCGATGCGCACGTAGCGGCCGAAGCGCAGGATCAGGCGCCGCCCGCCGCGGGTGCCGATCCAGTAGCCGATGCAGCCGCCGAGGGTGGTGGCGGTGACGGCGGTGACGAGCACCGCCACGATGTTGAGCTTGCCGTGGGCCGCCAGCAGCGCGGCGGCGATGAGCAGCGCCTGGCCGGGGCCGGGGATGCCGAAGCTCTCCAGAAGCACCACCAGGAACAGCGTCGGGTAGCCGTAATCGGACAGGTATCGGAGCAGGAGTTCCATGCGGGACCGCGCCGGGGACGAGTCCCGATGTTAGCAGAAAGGGCCCGCAGGCCCGTCAGTTCAGGGATTTGGTCGCGTTCAGGAACGCGGCGCGCATGCCGCGGTGCAGCAGCTGTTCGCAGGCGTCGCCGTCCAGGGGCTCGCTGAGCAGGTAGCCCTGGATGAACGCGCAGCTCTCGCCCTGCAGCCATGCGAGCTGGGCCTCGTTCTCCACGCCCTCGGCCACCACGTGCAGGCCCAGGGTGTTGGCGAGGCGTATGGTGGCGCGCGCCACCGCCGCGTCCTGCGGGTTGTGCGCCACGTCGCGCACGAAGCTCTGGTCGAGCTTGAGCACCTCGATGGGGAAGCGCTTCAGGTAGCCGAGCGAGGAGTTGCCGGTGCCGAAGTCGTCGAGCGCCAGGCGGATGCCGAGGCCGCGCAGCTTGCGCAGCTCCGCCATGTTGCCGTCCTCGTTGCCGAGCGTCACGCTCTCCGTGATCTCCAGGAGCAGCGCCGAGGGCGGCAGCCCGGTCTCGCCCAGGATGCGGCCGATGCTGCCGGCGAGGTCCGGCTGGGTGAACTGCCGTGCCGAGAGGTTCACCGCCATGTGGAAGTGCTCGCCGGTGATGGCGCGCCAGCGCACCGCCTGGCGGCAGGCCTCGCGCAGCACCCACTCGCCGATGGGGATGATGAGGCCGGTCTCCTCGGCGAGCGGGATGAACTCCGAGGGCGGCACCAGGCCGAACTCATGGCTCTGCCAGCGCACCAGCGCCTCCACGCCCATCAGCCGGCCGGTGGGCAGGTCGAACAAGGGCTGGTAGTGCAGCTTGAGCTCGTCGCGGCGCAGCGCCTTCCGGAGCTCCACCTCGCGCTTCAGGCGCTGCAGCGCGGCCACGTGCATGTCGGGGGTGAAGAACTCGGCGCAGTTGCGGCCGAGCTTCTTGGCGCGGTAGAGCGCGGTATCGGCGTTGGCCAGGAGGCTCTTCACGTCCGGGCTGTCCTCGGCCAGCAGCGTGATGCCGACGCTGGCGGTGATGCGCAGCTCCGTCTCGCCGAGCAGCATGGGCTTGCCGATCACGCGCAGGATGCGCTCCGAGAGCACGTTGAGGTCCTCGCGGTCCTCGGCGTCCTCGATGAGCATGATGAACTCGTCGCCCGAGAGGCGCGCCACGGTGTCGCGCTCGGTCACCGAGCGCTGCAGGCGCTGCGCCACGCGCTTCAGGACCTCGTCGCCTATGTTGTGGCCGAGCGAGTCGTTGATGGTCTTGAAGCGGTCCAGGTCCACGAACAGCACCGCCAGCTGCACGCCGCCGTTGCGGGCGCGCACGATGGCGCGGCCGAGCTTGTGCTCGCAGAGGGTGCGGTTGGCGAGGCCCGTGAGGGGGTCGTAGTTGGCGAGCTGGGTGAGCTGCTCCTCGGCGCGGCGCCGGTCCGCCATCTCGTTGCGCAGCTCCTCGGCGATGTCGGCCACCGCGAAGCGGATGTTGAGCTGCTCCACCATGCGCTTGTGGGTGCCGAAGGCCATGCGCGCCAGGAGCACGATGCCCACGCAGGACATGATGCCGGCAGTGAGCTGGATCTCGCCGCCCTCGGCCACGAGGTGCGCCGCCAGCGGCAGCGCCGAGACCAGCAGGAACATGAGGTAGCAGCCGAGGTTCGCGGCGAGCGCGGGCATGGTCACGGCGCAGGCGCCCAGCACCACCATGGTGAGGAACAGCTGGTGCGCCACGTCGCCGTGCGGGAAGAGGAACGCGGCGGCCGCGCCCCAGCCCAGTGCCGAGGCGAGGTTGCCGGCGAGGAAGCGGCGGCGCCAGGCGCGGCTGTCGCCGAGCGCGATGGCGCTGTGGCGGAAGCGGCGGCTCAGCAGGCCGCGGCCGGCCTCCACCGCGGTCATGTAGGCGAGCCACAGGCCGAGCAGGCGTCCGGCGAGCGCGGTATCGCGGAAGCTGATGACGAGCAGGAGCGAGACAGCGAACCCGGCGAGATGCATCCCGCGGGTGTTGTGGAAGAGCAGGTTCGTCAGTTCCGCCTGCACGTGCCGGCCGACATCGCGGCTAGGCACGCGCGGGTCCACCATGGTGGCGATCGCCATCACGTCTCCCGGTCTCCGCCTGCCCGTCTTCCGCGGGGTTCCGGCCGGAGGCTTGTTGCTGAATCCGGGCGCAGTGTGCCGGTCGGGGCCCTCGCCTGTCCAGTGGGTGAGACGCGGACCTGCGCATGGGCCCGGGCCGGCTCTCCAGGGACGCAGAGGCCGGGAACCTGCCGGGGACGGTGGTGCATCTACCCCTTGAAGCACGGCAGGTGCTGGCCGAGCGGCATGCCCGTGGCGACCAGCGGCCTTGAGGCGGGGCCGCCCCCCGGCGCATCATCGTGGATACAAGAAGGGCCCAACACGTCCTCGGTCCGGAGCCCTCAAGGGGAAGCATGGCGTCCGCGCAGCTATCCACCCAGGTGCTGTTCCAGTACCTGGGGCTCATCAGCCAGGCAGCCACGGTGGTGCTGCTGGTGGTGTTGTTCATGTTGCTGCGGCGTTACGCCGACCGGCGCGCCTACTTCTACGCCTGGAGCAACTCCTGGATCGCGCTGGCGCTGGCGCTCACGGTGCTGGTGCTGCGCTACATCCTGCTGCCGCACCTGCTGGGAGGGCCGGCGCCCGAGGATGCGATCGTCACGCGCATCACCTATTTCATATACCAGTTCAGCAAGTTCGCGTTCCTGATCCTGCTGCTGCGCGGCACCCTGCTGTACGTGGGCGGGCTCCAAGACCCCCCGCTCGGCTACATCAAGTACCTGTGGGGCATGGCGGGCGGGGCGGCGCTGGTCTCGGTGGCCATGACCCGCGACTCGGTCGGCGTGCTGTTCTGGCAGGCCTTCGCCAACGTGCTGGTGTTCGGCTGGTGCAGCCTGGCCCTCATGCTGCTGCCGCGGGCGCGCCACAGTCTTGGCACCCGCGCCACCGCGGCGGTGCTGGCGATGAACACCGTGCTGTGGGCCTGCTACCTGATGGCCTTCACCTTCCACTTCTATCCGCAACTCGGCATCGGCGGCGCGGTGTGGGGCTTCTTCAGCGGCCGCAACGTCTACTTCGACCTGATCCTGGAGATGCTGCTGGCCTTCGGCATGGTGCTGGTGCTGTTCGAGGACGCGCGGCGCGAGATCGACAGCGCCCACAACGAGCTGCGCATCGCCCACGAGCAGCTGCTGCGCGAGTCGTTCCTGGACTCCCTCACCGGCGCCTACAACCGGCGTGCCTTCAACGAGGGCGCCGGGCTCGAGGACGCGCGCGGCAGCTTCGGGGCGCTGGCGGTGTTCGACCTCGACAACCTGAAGGACGTGAACGACCGCCACGGCCACAAGTACGGCGACGACCTGCTCCGGCACTTCGCCAACATCCTGCGCGCCGGGCTGCGCTCCAACGACAAGCTCTACCGCCTCGGCGGCGACGAGTTCCTGCTGGTGATGCCGCGTGCGGTGGCGGGGGTGGTGGAGAAGCGCATGCGCGAGCTGATCGCCGCCGCGCCGCCGCTGGCCTTCCCGGACACGGGCCTGAGCTTCACCGTGGAGGCCAGCATCGGCGTCGCCGACTTCAAGAGCGTCGAGGAACTGGAGGCCGCGGTGCACGTGGCGGACCGCGCCATGTACGACGCCAAGCGCGGCCGCAAGGGTTCCTGACCCGCCCGCTGGCGCGCGGCCTGCAGGTTCAATAGTCGGTATAGACGAACTTCGCCGCGAGCTGCACCGCGTTGCTGCAGGCCTGCTCCGACTGCTGCGACACCAGCTTCACCGCCGCCAGTTCCTGCACCGGCAGGTTATCCCGCTGCATCATGACGTTGAAGCTCTTCGGGTCCACCCCGTCCGGCACCGCGCTGGCCTTCCTGAAGTACTCCTGAGTGTCCTTGAGGAACTGCGGCCAGGCCTTGGCCACGGCGGCCAGGTACTGGTCCGCGGCCGCGTCCTTCTTCGCGGTGCTGTCCGCGTCGATGGGCTTCTGGCAGCTCTCGATGGGGAAGCGCCCAGCCTCGCTGTCCTGCATCGGGCACTTCTTGAGCTTGGCACTGGCGGCGCCCAGCACCGCGTCCACCGTGCTCTCCGCCGACTTGAACGGCGGGTCGAGCAGGGTCTGGGCGCGCACGTCCGGCATGAGCGGACCCAGGCCCCCCAGGTACTGGGAGTAATGCATCTGGGACATGGCGCTGGCCGGGTCCATGGAGGCGCTCATGGATTGCATCGCCATGTCCTGCTGCACCTTGGGGTCGGACATGCGCTTGCGCAGGTCCTGCTCCAGCTTGTCGGAAGCGGCCTGCAGCTGCTCGCCGAGCTTGTCCCAGGAGCGGGGGCGCGGCGCATTCTCGCCGCACCGGGCCTGGGCCTCGGCGAGGGTCTTGGGAGGCTGCGGCACCTTGGCGAGCCAGTCGTCGCCCACGTCGGCCCGGGCCGCGGCGGAAGCAAGCAGCAGGGCCGGCAGCAACCAGGCCCGTTGCATATGCATGGTCATGGAGCCCCCTTATCGTTTTGCCTGCAAAATATGTCCGGCGGAACCCACCCACCGGCGCCCGGAAGTATAGACCGCGGTCATGCCGCCCCTGGCCGCGGCAGGGGGCCTATACTTGCGGCAGCCTGAGTGGGGGCTGTCCTGACCGTGCCAGAAAAGGACCTTTGGAGCCTCATCGCGCTGATCGGCCTGTGCGTGCAGATCGGCGTCAGCGCCCTTTTGTGGCTGTTCTTCTTCCTGCTCAAGCAGCACGCGGGCCGGCGCTCGCGCTTCTTCCGTTTCTGGACCTTCAGCTGGATCGCGCTCCTGGCCGCGCTCACGTCCCTGGCGGTGGGCTTCTACGGCTCAGAGTCGGAACCGCTGCGCGACGCCACGCTGCTCTGCTACCAGTGCGCCAAGCTCGTTTTCCTCCTGCTGCTCCTGGCGGGCACCCTGGAATACGCCGACGGCCGGCTGCCCAAGCACTTCCTGAAACAGGGCGCGGTGGCGGTGCTGCTGCCGACGCTCGCCTCGGTGCCGATCGCGGACGACCTCAGCCGGCTCGCCCTGCTGCAGAGCGCGCTGTGCATGCTGGCGCTCGGCTATGCCGCCTGGCGGCTGCTCAGCCTGCCGCCCATGCGCCGCACCCTCGGCGCGAAGGTCACCGCCGCCACCTTCATCGTCTACGCGCTGCTGCGGTCGGGCTACGGCCTGCACCTATATAAGGAGCAGCACCTGCTGCCCCAGCTCCTCAGCCTGTCCCTGGACCAGTTCGAGCGCTTCAACGGCTACCTCGATTCGCTGCTGCAGATCCTCATGGCCTGCGGCATGGTGCTGATGCTCCTGGAGGACGCGCGGCGCGAGACCAACGCCGCCCATGCCGAACTCGCGGTGGCGCACGAGAAGCTGCTGCACGAGTCACTCACCGATCCCCTGACCGGGGTGTACAACCGCCTGGCCTTCACCCGCGGCGTGTTCCTGCAGAGCGCCGCCAGCACGTTTGGCTCGGTGTTCCTCTTCGACCTGGATAACCTGAAACGCGTCAACGACAGCTACGGCCACGAGGCCGGCGACGAGCTGCTCAAGCACTTCGTGATGGTGCTGCGCGGCGGGCTGCGCCCCGGCGACCAGCTCTACCGCTGGGGCGGCGACGAGTTCCTGCTGCTCCTGCCGGGCGCCACCTATGCGAACGTGGTCTCGCGCCTGAACCGGCTGCTGCACGCCACCCCGCCGCTGCCGTACTCGGCCAAGCAGCTGCCGCTCAAGCTCGAGGTGAGCGTGGGCGGCGCGGACTACTTCGACCCGGAGAGCCTGCGGGCCGCGGTGAACGCCGCCGACCGGGCCATGTATGAGCAGAAGCGCATCCACAAGACCGCACCCCCGGCCAACGCAGACATGGGCGACGCCCCCACCTGAACCCCCGCATGAAATGCCCCGCGACTTAGGGCACCAAGCCAGCCGGCCGTGGTCTCATGGCTTGTCATCCGCACGCTTCTTCCCAAGGGAGTCCGCATGAAACGTCTTACCAAACACGCACTTGGCCTCGGCCTGGGAGCACTCCTGGCCGCCACCGCGGTCCAGGCCGAGAGCCCGGCCTGGGTCAAGGAGAGCAACCAGAACGCCATGCTCCTGCTCAAGGTCACGGCCCAGTTCGCCCCCGAGTTCGCCGGCCGGACCGGGGTGGACGGCCTCGATGACAAGATCTTCGACCTCAAGCCGGGGGTGTACGAGCGCTCCCAGAAGGCCGGCGCTGACGCGCTGGCGGAACTGAAGAAGCGCCTCAAGGCGGCCAGCGATCCGCTGGTGAAGCAGGACCTGGAGATACTGATCCAGTCCGCCGAGGACAACCAGCACAGCAACCAGCTGCAGCACGACCTGATGCTGAACTACATCGACGTGGCGCAGATCGAGTTCAGCGGCATCCGCTTCCTGCTGGACAAGCAGGTGCCGAAGGAGCGCCAGAAGGCGGCGCTCACGCGCCTCAAGCTCTACGCCGGCGATGCGCCGGGCGTGACCCCGCTCACGGTGCTGGCCGAGCAGCGCACCGCCGAGGGCTTCTCCGACAAGAAGCTCACGGGTCCCTACGTGGAGGAGGTGAAGCAGAACCTGGACAACACCGCCCAGTACATGCAGGGCCTCAGGCAGCTGTTCACGGCGAGCGGCCTGGAGGGCTGGCAGGATGACCTCGCCAAGCTTGAGAAGCAGAACCAGGACTACAACGACTGGCTCACCAAGAACGTGCTGCCGCGCGCCCGCCAGGAGAACCGCCTGCCGGCGGCCATCTACGCCGACAACCTGAAGCAGGTGGGCGTGGACATCCCGCCCCAGCAGCTCATGGCCATGGCGCAGTTCTCCTTCACCGAGATCCAGCACCAGATGGAGGCGCTGGCCCCGCTGGTGGCGCAGCAGAAGGGCTTCAAGAGCAGCGACTACCGCGACGTGATCCGTGAGCTGAAGAAGGACCAGATCACGGGCGATGCGATCCTGCCCTTCTATCAGAAGCGCCTCGCCACCCTCGAGGACATCATCCGCAAGGAGCACGTGGTGACGCTGCCGGAGCGCAAGGCCTCGATCCGCCTGGCCTCGGACGCGGAGACCGCCCAGACGCCGGCTCCGCACATGACGCCGCCGCGCCTGATCGGCAACACCGGCGAGTACGGCGAGTTCGTGCTGCCGCTCAACCTGCCGCCGAAGGAGGGGCAGGCCCCGCAGAAGTTCGACGACTTCACCTACGACGCGGCGGCCTGGACCCTCACCGCCCACGAGGCGCGGCCCGGCCATGAGCTGCAGTTCGCCTCCATGGTGGAGCACGGCGTATCCATCGCCCGCGCCATCTTCGCGTTCAACAGCGCGAACGTGGAGGGCTGGGGCCTGTACTCCGAGGCGGAGATGCAGCCTTACGAGCCCATCGATGGCCAGCTCATCACCCTGCAGCTGCGCCTGCAGCGGGCGGCCCGCGCCATCCTCGATCCGATGCTGAACCTGGGGCTGACGACGCCGGAAGAGGCGCGCCAGTTCCTGCAGCGCGAGGTATGCCTGTCGCCGGCCTTCGCCAAGTCCGAGGTGGACCGCTACACCTTCCTCTCGCCGGGCCAGGCCACCGCCTACTACTACGGCTACTCGCGCATCATGCAGCTACGCGGCGAGACCGAGGTCAAGCTCGGCGCGGCCTTCGACCGGCAGAAGTTCAACGACTTCCTGCTGTCCCAGGGCCTCCTGCCGCCGGACCTGATGCGCAAGGCGGTGGACGAGCAGTTCGTGCCTAGCCAGCTCAAGAAGTAAGCCTTAGACGAAGAACGGGCCCGCTCCAGAGATGGAGCGGGCCTTTTTCATGTGGAGCGCTTGAACCCGCGCGGCTCGATCTTCAGCTTGCGCATCTTCGCCCGCAGTGTATCGGCCAGCAGCGGCCCGGCTTCCACCATCACCACCGCCAGCAGGATGAGCCCGCAGCCCACGGCCGCGGCCGGTGTGAGCATGTCGTTCAGGAACAAGGCGCCCGCCAGCGCGGCGAACACGCACTGCAGGGCCATGATGAGCCCCGCTTCCGCGGGCGGCGTGTGCTTCTGGGCGATCACCTGCAGCCCGCCGGCGATGCCGGCCGCGGCGCCGGCATAGAGCGTGGAGGGCAGGGCCGCCACGAGGTCCGGCAGCGAGAGAGGTTCCCACAAGAGGCCCGCCGCCAGCGTCGGCAGCACGATGATGACGTCGATGGCGACGCACAGCAGGAAAGGCCGGCCGCTCGTCAGGAACAGGTCGATGAGCGCGATGCTGAAGGCCCAGAACACATCCGCCGCCGCCACCAGGATGTCGCCCTGGGTCCAGCGCTGGGCGACCCCGTGGGCGGTCAGCAGCCAGGCGCCGGCGAGGCAGATCACGCAGGCGAGCAGCACGAACCACTTGGGCGGCATGCGCCGCAGGCCCCAGACCGCGAAGGGTACGAACACCACGTAGAGCGCCGTGAGGAAACCGGCATTGGTGACGCTGGTGCTGGCGAGTCCCCATTGCTCGAAGCTGTTGCCGCCCACCGCGCACAGGCCGATCCAGCCCACCAGCCGCCAGTCGCGCCGCGACAGGGTGGCGCTGGAGCGCCGCGCTTCGGCGACAGCCAGCGGCAGCAGCAGCAGGCCCGCCACCAGGTAGCGCAGCGCCACCACGGTCAGGGGCCCCAGCGCGCCGCCCGCTTCCTTCTGGCCCAGGAAGGAGGTGCCCCAGAAGAAGGCGGAGAGCAGCAGCAGGAGGTCGGCGCGCAGTCTGTCCATGGGACAGGGATGCGGCCGGGATGGCGTTTATTACATGGGGATCAGGCAGTGCCGTCGTGCAGCCGGCGCAGGGGTCCCGGGCTAGCCGTGGGTCTGGTAGGTGCAGACCACCTGGTGCAGGTCCGCCGATATCTTGCCGAGCTCGCGCAGGTGGTCGTCCACCAGGGCTGCCAGGACCATGCGTCCTTCGTCGGTCAGCCTCACGTGCACCACGCGCTTGTCATGGTCGCCCCGGCTCCTCACCGCGAAACCCTTCGCGCACAGCACGTCCACGACGCCCACCGCCGAGTTGTGGCGCAGGTGCAGCAGGTCCGCCAGCTCGCCGACGGACAGCCCATCGTCCTTCGGCGCGGCCCAGAGTTCCAGCATGCCGTGGTAGCCCCGGCTGCTCACGCCGTGGCGCTTCAGGATCGCCTTGCTCCCGTGCAGGAACTTGTGGAGGCTGGAGCGCCACAACAGGATGCGCGCATGGTTCTCGAGTTGGGTCTTCGGCATCATGTCTCCCTCTTGATTATCGATGCATCCTTCGCATCGTCGTCACTGTCCTTGCTTCGGCCGGCGCGTGCGGCCGCTGCCTTCCGGCTTGTCGGCCAGGAACTCGTCCGCCAGCGCCCAGTAGATCGGGTGCCGGCAGAGGAGCTTCGATGCGCCGAGCGCGATGACCGCCGTCGTGATGATGGGGAACACCATGCTGCGGTCATCCACCATCTCCATGACGATGACCGAGGCCGTGAGCGGGGTCTGCACCACGCCGGTGAAGTACCCGACCATGCCGAGCAGCACCACCGCGCTCACGGGCACGTAGGGCATCAGGCTGGCGAGGTCGCCGCCCAGCCCGGCGCCGATCGAGAGGGACGGCGAGAAGATGCCGCCCGGCGCCCCGCTGAAGTAAGAGCTGATTGTCGCGCCGATCTTGTAGAACGGGAAGGTCCAGTCCGGGTCGGCCTGGCCCTGCAGGATGCGCCGGGCCTCTTCGTAGCCTGTACCGTAGGAGGTGCCGTGCGACAGCAGGCCGATCACCGCGATCAGGAGGCCGCAGACGGCGGCGATGGCGAACCAATGCCGGGCCATCGCCGGGCGCAGCCGCTTCATCCCTTCCAGCAGGATCCGCGAGAACGCGCCGCCCAGCAGGCCGCCGATGACCCCGCACATGGGCACCGCTATCCAGGAATGCAGCCCGGCCAGGGAGGCGCTGCTCTCGCCGAAATAGGTGTAGTTGCCGAGCAAGCCGAGCGCCGCCAGGCCGGCGATGATGACCGCCACCAGCAGCAGGCCGGTGGCCCGCTCCTCGTAGAACCTGGCCATCTCCTCGATGGCGAAGATGATGCCGGCCACTGGCGTGTTGAACGCGGCGGCGATGCCTGCGGCGCCGCCCACCATGATCAGGCCGTGGCGGACGTAGTGACGCGGGAACTGGGTGAACCGGCCCAGCGAGTACATGATCGAGGCGCCGATGTGCACGGTGGGCCCTTCGCGTCCGATCGAGGCGCCGGCCAGGAACCCCATCAGCGTGAGCAGCAGCTTCCCCGCCGCGATGCGCAGCGACAGCAGGCGCCGCCGTTCGCCGGCGTTCTCGCTGCGCAGTGCGGCGATGGCCTGGGGTATGCCGCTGCCTTCCGTGCCCGCGAACAGGCGCCGGGTGCAGAACACCACGGCGATCATTACCAGCGGGGACAGCAGCAGGCTCCACCAGGGCGACCGCGCGATGATGCGCGCGTGCAGGTCCATGACGCGGCTGCTGGTCATGGCGAACAAGGCGGCGGTGATGCCCACCGCCAGTGCCCCGGACCAGAAGATGAGACGGGTCTTCCAGTCCCGTACCGAGAAGATGCCGGATAACTGGTGTCTCATGGAGCCATGTCGGAGGCGCAGCCCTTGGTTTCGTGGGAAATTGCAGACGAATCGTACCGCAATCGTGAAATATCGTGTCCCAGACATATCTCGATGCGCAGCCAAGTCAGGCCATCAAGCGGCCGATTCGCGCGTCAGGCGGCGAAACGCTCCTTCAGGAAATCCACCATCACCCGCACCTTGTTCGGCAGGTAAGCGCGGCTCGGATAGACGATCCAGGCGGCGGTGTCGAAGGTCGTCGCGGTCACGGCGTAGCCGGGGAACAGGTCCACCAGCACGCCGTCACGCAGCAGGCCTTCCACCAGCCAATACGGCAGCAGGCAGGGGCCGAGACCGAGCACCGAGAGATCCCGCAGCGCGGTGAAGGTGGAGAGCGTCACGTCGCCCCGCACCGGCACTTCGGTGACGCGGCCCTGCGCGTCCTTGAACAGCCAGTTGGGGCGGAACACCTGGTAGGGCGGCAGCAGGCACGCATGGCCGGCGAGGTCCGCCGGCGAGCGCAGCGGAGGGGCCGATTTCAGATAGGCCGGGCTCGCCACGACCCTGTAAGGCGTGTCCATGAGCCGGCTGGCGACGAGGTCTCCTTCCACCGTCGGCGCGAGCCGGATCGCGAGGTCGATCCGGTCCGCCACGAGGTCCAGGTTCTCGTCCGTGAAGACGCAATCCAGCTTCACGCCGGGATGGCGCCGCCTGAACTCCGGCAGCAGCGGCACGATGCAGAGTTGCCCGAAGGTCACCGAGGCGGTGAGCCGCAGCGTGCCGGCGGGCTCGGCCGAGACCTTGCGCGCCTCGTCGAGGGCGCCTTCCAGTTCCGTCACCAGCGGCTCGACCTTCGCCAGGAAGAGTTCGCCCGCCTCCGTGAGCGCCACGCGCCGGGTGCTGCGCTGGAAGAGCCGCGCCCCGAGCTCGGTCTCGAGCGTGGCCATCAGGCGCGACACCGTGGAAGGGTCGAGGTTGTGGTCGCGAGCCACGGTGGCGAAGCTGCCGCGCCGCGCCACCTCGGCGAAGAGTTTCAGGGATTCCATGTCCATTGATGCAGTATGCGCATTAATCCAGTGCAATGGAACTACTTTGTCGATGATTTATGAGCCAATACCATGCCTGACCCCTGTGCCCCCTGTTGGAGGCGGGCACGCCAAGTCAGGAGCCCATGCCATGAAACCGTTCGCCGTCCATACCCTGGAGAGCGCTCCCCAGGCCTCCAAGTCCCTGCTCGAGATGTCCCAGAAGGACTGGGGCTTCATCCCCACCCTGCACGCGGTGCTCGCGGAAAGCGCGCCCACCCTCGAGGCCTACCAGCAGCTCTTCAAGCTCTCCACCCAGTCGGGCATGTCGCCCGCCGAGCAGCAGCTGGTGTACCTCACGGTCAGCGTGTTCCACGGCTGCGAATACTGCGCCGCCGGCCACACCTACCTCGCCCGCATGTCGAAGCTCGACGAGGACGTGATCAAGGCGGTGCGTGAGGAGAAGCCCGTCTCCAACGCCCGGTTGCAGACCTTGAGGTCCTTCACCGAAGCGGTGGTGCGCGAGCGCGGCTTCGTGGGCGACGCGGCCGTGGAGAAGTTCATCGCCGCCGGCTACACCCAGGCCAACGTGCTCGAGGTGCTGCTGATCATCGCCTGCAAGACCATCTCGAACTACGTCAACCACATCGCGCACACGCCCCCGGAGTCCTTCATGAGCGACCCGGCGCTCAACTGGAAGGCTCCGCGCAAGCGCCGCGTGGCCTGACGGGACTGGCGGCGGCCGGCGGGCGTACATCGCCCGCCGGCCGATACCGGCATGGGAACGCATCAAGTCTCCACCCGCTGGGCCTTGCCGGCTGCCGCGCTCGCGGTGCTGCTCTGGTCCTCGTCCTATTCCGCGATGGCCTACGCGCTGCGGGTGTTCACGCCGGGCGAGATCTCGTTCCTGCGCTTCGCCGTGGCGAGCGCGGCGCTGGCGGTCCCCACCTGCCTGGGCTGGATCCGGCTGCCGCCGCGGCGCGACTGGCCCGCGGTCATGGTCCTCTCGTTCCTCGGCAACGTCGCCTACCAGCTCTGCCTGGGTTACGCGCTCGTCCATATCACCGCCGGCATGGTCTCGGTGGTGCTCTCCATGACCCCGGCCGCCACTTCCGCATTGGCGGTGCTGCACCTCAAGGAACGGCTCAGTGCCCGCGCCGTGGCCGGGCTCGGCATCGCCTTCGGCGGCGCGCTGCTGGTGACCTTGGGCCGGGGGAGAGTGGGCCACTTCGAGCCGGGGGCGCTGCTGGTGCTGTTCGCGGTGCTGCTGAATGCCGTCTACTTCGTGTACCAGAAGCCCTTGCTGGCACGCAGCAGCGCCATCGGCTTCACCGCCGCCAGCACCTACGCAGCGATGCTGGGCCTCGCGCCCTTCGCGCTGGCGCTGCCGTGCAAGCTGCCCGCCGTATCGACGGCGCAGATCTGCTCGCTGCTCTACCTGGGCATCCTGCCTACGGTCGCGGGGTATCTGTGCTGGTCCTGGGCCCTGGCCCGGGCGCCCGCGTCGCGGGTGTCCAACTTCCTGTACCTGCTTCCGGTCAGCGGCTGTGCCATCGCCTGGCTATGGCTGGGAGAGCTGCCTAGCTGGCCGGCGGTGATGGGCGGCGTGATCGCCCTCGCGGGCGTGGCGCTGGCGACGGCGCCTGCGGGAGCATCGCGCTGGCTTGCGGGTAAATCCGGCGGGCCAGCGCCGGACCCGGGGAACTAGTTGACCGGCGTGCGATTCATGTAGCGCACCAAGGCCGGCCCGGTCTCGACCAAGACCACGCCCAGCAGGATCAGCCCGCAACCGGCGGCGGCGAGCGGCGTCAGCCGCTCGTGCAGCATCACCGCGCCCGCGAGCGCCGCGAACACGCTCTCCAGGGACATGATCAGCGCCGCTTCGGCGGGCGGCGTGTGCTTCTGCGCCACGATCTGCAGCGTGTAGGCGACGCCCCCCGAGAGCAGGCCCGCGTAGAGGATGGCGGGCGTGGCGGCGGCGATGCCCGGCAAGGAGACAGGCTCGAACAAGAGGCCTGCCCCGAGGCCTAGCACTGCGGTGATGGCGTACTGGGCGAAGGACAGGAAGAACGGCCGGTGGGTGCGTTCCAGGAAGTCGCCGATCACGGTGATGGCGAGCGCCCAGGCGAAATCCGCCAAGAGCACCAGCAGGTCGCCGCGCGACCAGTGGCGCGCGCTGCCGTCGTCCGTGAGCAGCCAAGCCCCCCAGATGGAGACGGCGCAGGCCGCGATCACCAGCGCGCGCGGGCGCTTGCGCGCCATGCCCCATACCATGAACGGCACGATCACCACGTAGAGCGCCGTGAGGAAGCCGCCGTTGGTGGCGGAGGTGGTGACGAGGCCCACCTGCTGCAGGCTGGCACCGGCGAACAGGCACAGGCCCACGATGAGCGCCTGCAGCCAGTCGCGCCGGCTGAGCCCGATGCTCTGACGGCGCGCTTCATATAAGACCAGCGGGATCAGCGCGAGCGCCGAGAGCAGGAAGCGCGAGCCCACGAACAGCACCGGCGCCATGCTCTGGTTCGCGTCCTTCTGGGCGATGAAGGCCGTGCCCCAGATGAAGGCGGTGAGCAGCAGCAGCAAGTCGGCGCGCAGGCGGTTCATGTCAGGCCTTGTTCTTGTGGGCGCGAGGGTAGCAGTCCGCGCTTCAGGCGGCAGCTTTGTGCTTGCCCATGCCGCGCGCTTCCTCCTGCAGCCACTCCACGAAGGCCTGCACGGAAGGATCGCCGCCGCGGCTCTTGGGGTGCACCGCGTAGAACGCGAGCTCCACCGGCAGGTTGATGCTGAAGGGCTTCACGAGGCGCCCCGCCTCGATCTCCGCCTGCACCAGCGGCGCGGAGGCGAGCGCCACGCCCTGGCCCTCGATGGCGGCCTGGATCAGCACGTTCATGTCCTCCACCACGAGGCCCTGGCGCGCGTCCACGCCGTGCGCGCCGGCGAGCTCCAGCCACTGCTGCCAGTGGCGGTGGGTGGTGTCGTGCAGCAGCGCCACGTGCTTGAGGTCCGAGGGCTCGCGCAGGGGGTGCGCGCCCTTGAGCAGCCGCGGCGAGCACACCGGGAACTCCTCCGGCGTGAACAGGCGCAGCGCGGTCACGCCGGGCCAGCGGCCACGGCCGTAGCGGATCGCGAGGTCGATGCCGTCCCGGTCGAAGTCCGTGAGCTGGGGCGAGGTGCTGAGGCGGATCTCGAGCTCCGGGTGGCCCTTCTGGAAGCAGTGCAGGCGCGGCACCAGCCAGCGGGCGGCGAGGGAGGCGAGGGTGCTCACCGTTAGCACCTGCTTGCTGCTGTCCACCCGCACCGCCTCCACCGCCTCGCGGATCTGGTCGAAGGCGCTCTGCACGCCGAACGCGAACTCGCGGCCGCGGGCCGTGAGCTGCAGCCCGCGCGGCAAGCGGTGGAACAATTCGCAGCCCAGGAAGTCTTCCAGTTGGCGTACCTGGCGGCTCACGGCACCGTGGGTCACGTGCAGCTCCACCGCGGCCTTGCTGAGGCTGCCGTGGCGGGCGGCGGCCTCGAAGGCCTTGAGGGCGTTGGGGGGAGGCAGGTTTCGCATGGGTTACCCGTCAGTTATTTGCACATCTAAATGTGAAAAAACATGATTAGTTAGGCCTATCAACCGAAACTTACACTAGGCTTCTGTGAAAATTCCTAACAGTATATAGCACATGGACAACAAGCCTGAGTTGAGCCTCGATCCCCAGGACTGGGACGAGTTCCGCCGCTTCGCCCATGCGGCGCTGGACGACTCCCTCGACTACCTCGCCGGCATCCGTGAGCGGCCCTGGCAGCCGGTCCCGGCGGCGGTGCGCACGCGGCTCACGGCGGGCGTGCCCCGCCAGGGCGAGGGCGTGCAGGCGGCTTACCGTGACTACCGGGAACTGGTGCAGCCCTATCCCACCGGCAACGGCCATCCCCGCTTCTGGGGCTGGGTGCACGGCAACGGCACGCCCCTCGGCGTGGTGGCGGACATGCTGGCGGCCACGCTGAACGTGAACGCCGTGGGCTTCGACCAGAGCTCGACCCTCGTGGAACTGCAGGTCATCGAGTGGTTCAAGGAGATCATGGGTTTCCCGGCCGAGGCCAGCGGCATCCTGGTGAGCGGCAGTTCCGTGAGCAACCTCGTGGGCATGAACGTGGCGCGCAGCGCCATGGCGCCGTTCCCGGTGCGCCGCGAAGGCCTCAGCGGCCACGCGCGCCTGATGTTCTACACCTCCTCCGAGACCCACAACTCCGCCCAGAAGGCGGTTGAGCTCATGGGTCTCGGTGCCGAGTCCCTGGCCTGCATCCCCGTGCAGGGTGATTTCCGCATGGACCTCGCTGCGCTCAAGGCCCGCATCGCCGCGGACCGGCGCGCCGGGCGCCTGCCGGTGTGCGTGGTGGCGAACGCCGGCACGGTCAACACCGGCGCGGTGGACGAGCTGGACGCCATCGCCGACCTCTGTCGCGACGAGAAGATGTGGCTGCACGTGGACGGCGCGTTCGGTGCCTGGGGCGTGCTGGATCCCGGTTCACGTGCGCTGCTGAAGGGCATGGAGCGCGCCGACTCCGTGGCTTTCGACCTGCACAAGTGGATGTACCTGCCCTACGACGTGGGCTGCGTGCTGGTGCGCGACCGCGTGAAGCACAAGGATGCCTTCGCGGTGGCGGCGAGCTACCTCAACAAGCTGGAGGGCGGCATCGCCAACGGTGCGGTGGCCTTCGCCGACTACGGTCCGCAGCTCTCGCGCGGCTTCCGCGCCCTCAAGGTGTGGATGAACCTCAAGGCCTACGGCCTGGAGCGCTTCGCCGCGCTCATCAGCCAGAACCTGGAGCAGGCGCGCTACCTCGAGGCACGCGTGAGGCGGGAGCCGGACCTGGAGCTGCTGGCGCCGGTGCCGCTCAACGTGGTGAACCTCCGTTACCGCAAGCCCGGCGTCCCCGACCCGGTGCTGGACGAGCTCAACGCGCGCATCCTGGTGGCGCTGCAGGAGCGGGGCATCGCCGCGCCGTCCTCCACCGTGCTCAAGGGCCGCTTCGCGATCCGCGTGGCTATCATTAATCACCGCAGCACGCGCGCGGACTTCGACGCCCTGGCGGACGGAGTGCTGGCCCTGGGGCGCGAGCTCTCCCTTTGATGTGAGTTACACGCATATCAGACGGTGCAAAAACATCGTTTGTTTCGTGTAAATGCCCGCTCCTAGAATAGCGGCCTGTGAAAATTGCTTACAGGCTGCTAGCCCATGATCTCGCCTTCTGAAGAACGTGTCGAGCGCGCGGCTCTCGTCGAGTTGGACGCGGTGGTGAGTGCGGCGCGGGGTGTCGAGTCGCCCGAAGCGGAGCCCGCGCCCGCATCGCCGGCCCGCGCCTCCCTGTGGCCCGTGGTACTGGCCCTCGCCACCACCCTGGTGCTGTGGGCCTCGGCCTTCACTGGCATCCGCTACGCGGTGCGCGAGTACGACGCGCTCGGCCTCGCGCTCACCCGCAACACCGTCACCGCCCTCGCCATGCTCGCCGTGGCGCTGGCCTGGAAGCGCGAAGCCTTCGCGCGCCTCACGGCGGGCGAGTGGCTCAGGCTCGCGGCGGCCGGCATCGTCGGCATCGCCACCTACCAGGGCGCACTCATCCTCGGCGAGCGCAGCGTGGACGCCGGCACCGCCTCGCTCATCATCAACACCTCGCCCATCTTCACCGCGCTGCTCGCGCTCGTGTTGCTGCGCGAGCACCTGGGCACCCGGGGCTGGCTCGGCGTCCTCATGGGCTTCGTGGGCGCCGTGCTGCTGGTATCTGGCCAGCACGGTGGCACGCGGGTGGAGGCAGGCGCGCTGTTCGTGCTGGTGGCGGCGGTGGCCCAGGCGGTGAGCTTCATCATCCAGAAGCCGCTGCTCGCGAAGTTCGGTCCCTTCACGGTCACCGCCTGGGTGGCGGTGTTCGGCGCGCTCTCGCTGCTGCCCTGGACCGCGCAGGCTGCCCATGGCCTCAGCACCGCTTCGGCACCCGCGACGCTCGCGGTGCTGTACCTTGGCCTCTTCCCCGCGGCCATCGGCAATCTCACCTGGGCCTACGCCCTCTCGCGCCTGCCGGCGGGCCGCGCCGCCGCAGCGCTCTATCTCGGCGGACCCATCGCCATGCTCATCTCCTGGCTCTTCCTGGGCGAGCAGCCGGCGCTGCTCGCCATGGTGGGCGGCGGCGTGGTGATCGGCAGCGTGGCACTGGTGAACATGCGCGGCCGTGGTTGAACCCGACGAGGTATCCGACATGCTGAAGCTTTACTACTCTCCCGGCGCATGCTCTCTCGCTCCGCACATCCTGCTGGAAGAGCTGGGCCTGCAGTACCAGCTGGAACTCGTGGCCCTGGCCGAGAACAAGCAGCAGACCCCTGGATACCTCGCCATCAACCCCAAGGGCCGCGTGCCGGCGCTCCTCACCTTCGAAGGCGAGGTGCTGACGGAGGCGCCGGCGGTGTCCTGGTACATTGCCCTGCAGGCTCCCCACGCGAGCCTCATCCCCCACGGCACGCTGGCGCAGGGCCGGTGTCTGGAGTGGTTCAACTGGATCTCGGGCACGGTGCACGCCATGGCCTACGGCCAGCTCTGGCGTCCGCACCGCTTCGTGGCGGACGAGGCGCTGTACGGCGCGGTGAAGGCCAAGGGGCAGGAGATGGTGCTGGAGCACTATGCCTCCATCGAGCGGCGCATGGCCGGACGCGACTGGGCCGTGGGCAACGCCTACACCCTGGTGGATCCCTACCTGCTGGTGTTCTACCGCTGGGGCGGGCGCATCGGCCTCGACATGCGCGCCGGCTACCCGGGGTGGACCCGCCACGCCGAGCGCGTGATCGCGCGCGCCGCCGTGCAGCGGGCGCTGCAGCAGGAAGGCATCCAGATTTGGAACAAAGCAGCGTAAGGAACGGACCCATGCTCGATCATCTCGAAGTCGAAGTGCGCGACCTCGCGGCCAGCCGGCGCTTCTACAGCGCCGCGCTCGCGCCGCTCGGCTACGCTGTGAAGGTCGAGGGTCCGAGCCTCGGCTTCGGGGACGAGCGGGCCAAGGACTTCTGGATCAAGTCCGGCACTCCCGCCGAGCGGCCGCTGCACTATGCGTTCAACTGCCCCAGCCAGGAGCACGTGAGAGCGGCATATGAAGCCTCACTCATGGGAGGCGGCGCCGGCGACCGTACCCCGGCACTCCTGCCCCACATCCACCCCCATTACTTTGCAGGCTTCGTCTTCGATCCTGACGGTAACTTGGTGGAATTCGTCACCCACGCGCCAGAGTCTGCTTAAGACCCTTTGGCTCCCACTGCCCTGGCAATACGCCTTCGCGGGCGTATACTGGTTCTAGATATATGTAAAATCGAACCAGGGTAAATCCGCCAGGGAAGGCTCCTGCAGCAGGAGACCAGCGGATGAGCAAGCAGTATCTACGCCTCACGTTCTACGGGCGCGCGACACCCGTGCATGTTGAGATCGGCCAGGTGGACGCGGACGACATCCTCGGCGGAGTGAAAGGCCTCGCCGCCGGAGGCAAGGACATCCAGGCGTTCTATCTTTTCCCCGTCAGCGACGCCCTGAGCGTTCTCATCTCCGTGAGCGAGATCCAGACCTTGCAGCTCACCTCCCAGCCCAACGGCGACTGGAAGCCGGCGGCGCATAAAGGCGGCGTGGCGTTCTTCCTCAAGGGCCGCACCGAACCGCTGGTGCTGGACTACACCGGCCACGGCCCGCTGGACGACATGTTCCACGGCCTCGCCGAGATGCGCTACGGCGAGGAGATCCCCGGCTGCATCATGCTCACGGACGGTGCCGGCGAACCGGCGTTCTTCCGCATGGACGAGATCCAGTACGCCGTGGTCAAGACGGGCCTCATCAAGCGCCTGTCTTGAGCTCCTCGGCTGCGAGCCGTTCCTGCACCGTCGGCACGTACACCGGGAATCCCGGGTTGCGCCGCTCCTCGAAGATCAGCCGCGTCTCGATGTGCACGATCTCGGGGCGCACCGACAGCGCGTTGATGATGAACTCGCGCAGGTGCTCCACGTCGCGCACCGCCACGTGCAGCATGAAGTCGTCGTCGCCGGAGACGTGGAAGAACGACACCACCTCGTCGCGTGCCAGCACGTGGCTGCGGAACGAGTCGATGTCCTCCCGGTCGTGGCGCGTCATGCGCAGGCACACCATGGCCTGGGCCCCCACGCCCACGCCCTTGGGGTTGAACTCCGCGTAGAAACCGGAGATGGCTCCACCGTCCACCAGGCGCCGCACCCGCGTGATGCAGGTGGAGGGCGCGATGCCCACTCGCGCCGCCAGCACCTTGTTTGGGATGCGCGCGTTCTGCCGAAGTTCTCTCAGGATATTGAGGTCGGTCTTATCGTAATTCATGATTCCACCCTTTTTGCCGATATTAATTCGGCTTATTACCCGAGGCCGCGAAAATATAGTACCTTCCGGGGGCTAAATCCAGAACCGCCATGAACGGTCGGGCTGCTCCCCTGGGGCGGCTATCTAAGCAGAGCTACATCGGGTGGAGGTGTCTCGCAGGGTCCGGACGCTGCCTAAAGGGGGCGAGGCGGCCGGACCAGGAAGACACGCAAGGATAGGGCCGTCCGGCGCGAGCCGGGCGGCCTCATCTTTTGGGGGTCTTCTTCCGGGCGAGGCGCTGCTTGCCGTTCACGGCGCCAGTTCGTCACCGAGCTGGCGCAGCAGGCGGCGGAAGGGCCCGGTGTCGCCCCGAGCCTGGGCCAGGATCAGCGCCCCCTCGATGCGTGCCACCGTGTCCTCAGCGCGTTCCCTTGCGGCGCGACGGTCCGAACCGGCATCGCGCAGGGCTCCCGCCAGCGCGTCGATCCAGGCATCGAAGATCCGCTGCAGGCGCTTCCTGAACAGCGTGCGCGAATCCCCCACCGTGAGCGTGCCCAGCAGGCAGGCGGCATTGCCGCCGTCGTAGAGCGCATCCAGGCTCTTCAGCATGCGGCCGATGCGCTGCCGGGGCGGAGTCTCTTCGCCGAGGGGGCCGAGCACGTGTTCCTGCATCCAGGACTCGGTCACGTCCAGGACCACGTTCCCCATGTCCTCCTTCCCGCCGGGGAAGTAGTGGTAGAGGCTGGCCTTGCCGAGGCCGGTGGCTTCGGCGATGCGGGCGAGGGTGGCGCCCTCGAAGCCGCGCTCGCGGAACACGGCCATGACGCGGTCCACGACTTCACTCTTGGGGAGCAGGGGGGCGGGCATGGGTCTATTGTACCGCAAGGTACAACGAGTGTTGACAAGGCGGACATCGGCCAGTATTGTACCGACCGTTCGGTACAAACACACTCAACTCAAGGAGCCTGACCATGTCCCGTATCGCCCCCCTGGCCCAGCCCGCCGGCGAAGCCAAGACCCTGCTGGATGCCGTCCAGAGCAAGCTCGGCGCCACCCCCAACATGTTCCGCACCTTCGCCCATTCGCCGGCGGCGCTGAACGGCCTGCTGGGCCTGTTCGCCGCCGCCGATGCCGGTTCCCTCGGCAAGCCCCTGGTCGAGAAGATCGCCCTGGTGGTGGCGGAGGCGAACGGCTGCCAGTACTGCCTCTCGGCCCACAGCTACCTCGGCAAGCATGTGGCCAAGCTCGATGACAAGGCCCTGGAACAGGCCCGCTCCGGCCGCTCGCAGGACGCGCGCGAGCAGGCGGCGCTGCGTTTCGCCGGCGCCTTGCTGGAGGAGCGCGGGCACGTGAGCGATGCTGAGCTCAAGGCGGTACGGGATGCCGGGTTCTCGGATGCCGCGATCCTGGACATCGTCACCGCGGTGGCGCTCAACGTGCTCACCAACTACGCGAACGTGGTGACCCAGGTGGAAGTGGATTTCCCGGTGGTGAAGCTCAGGTCCGCAGCCTGAGTTGTGACGGTGCCGCACCCGCGAGGGTGCGGCACATTCAGCGGTGGGATTTGAGGCGCGCGGTGAGTTCCGGCGACACCAGCCGCGGACCGTCATAGCCCTGCACCTCGCCGAAGCGGGCCGCGCGTTCTTCCCACTCCCGCCGCGCCGCCTGCATCTCCTCGTTGCTGCGGCCCACGAAGTTCCACCACAGCAGCACGTCCTCGCCGAAAGGTACGCCGCCCAGGAGGAACACGTGGGCCGGCGCCTCGTTCTCCAGCAGCATGCCGTCGCGCCCCGCCCCCAGGTAATAGAGGTTGCCGGGTTCCGCCTGCAGGCCCTCCAGCGTGAGGCTGCCGGAGATGGGCAAGAGCGCGTGCTCGAAGGCCGGATCCAGGGGCAGCCTGCGGCGGCCGGTGTCCTTGAGCTGGATGTCGAGCCCCACCATGGGCGAGTGCACCTTCGCGGGGGAGCGTTCCCCCAGCGCATCGCCCACGATGAGCGAGAGCTTGAGCCCGTCACGCTGCATCGCCGGCAGCGCCGCGTGGTGGTCGAAGGCGGCGGCGCCGTGGCGCGCGGATTCCGGCAACGCGATCCAGAACTGCAGGCCGTGCAGGTCCTGCGGATGGGGATGCGGGCTCTCCTCGGAATGGGAGATGCCATGGCCCGCGGTCATGAGGTTGAGCTGGCCGGGGCGGATGAGCTGTCTCGAGCCCAGGCTGTCCCGGTGCAGCACCTCGCCGGCATAGAGCCAGCTCACGGTCTGCAGCCCCATGTGCGGATGCGGCCCCACGCGCATGCCGGCGTCTTCGGCTTCCAGCGGCACGGGCCCGTAGTGGTCCAGGAAGCACCAGGCCCCCACCATGCGCCGCAGGCGGTGGGGCAGGGCGCGGCGCACCTGCATGTTCGAGCCCACCGTGGCCACGTGGACCGGCAGGCTCTCGATGAACGGGCTCGGGACGCTCATGGCATCAATATAGGTACCGCAGCCCGATCACCCAACTGTGCGCATCGCTGAACCAGACATATTGGGCGCGCAAGGTGAGGCCCTCGGTGAACTCGTAGCTCTCGCCGAGGCGCAGCCCGGTATCGGTCAGGCCGACGTTGGCTTTCTCCACGCCGGTGTTGAGTTCCAGCCGGTCCGTGACCTTGGAGCGCAGGCCCCATACCCAGCGGTAGCCATCCTGCGTGACCGAGCTGCCGTTGCCGCTGACCTGCTTGTGCAGGTAGTCCACCGAGAGGAACACATCCACCGGCTGGAAGTGCACGCGGTAGCCCGGCCCCAGGAACAGCGTATTGCTGGTCACGTCGCCCGGCACGCTGTTGTCCTTCAGGTGGTAGTACAGGCCTTCCGCGAAGAAGCCGCTGCCGATGTCGTACGAGCCGTTGACCGCGAATCCGTCCGCATCGCCGCTATCGGTCACGATGCGCGCGTACAGGAGCTCCGCCAGGTTGTAGCTGGGCTTGTCGTCCGCCAGCGCGAGGGACGGCAGTGCCAGCGCCAGCACCAGGAGGACCTTTGGCATGATTCGGTGCATACCGGCTCCCGCGAGATCACCTATATATAGGTAGCCGCAAGTCTAACATTGGTCCCCCAAGCGGCACGCCGTCCCCGCCTCCCGCATAATGGTGCGGTCTTTGCAGCGGCGAAGCGCGGCATGGCTCCCTTGCAGGGCTACCTCAAGTACCTGTTCCTGGCGGCGGCGGTACCGTTACTGGTGTTGCTGCTCGTGTTGTTCGCGCGCGCGCCGGTAGTGCAGGACTTCGAGGCCTGGGGCTACGACCTCCTGGTGCACGCCGCCGTGCGCACCCCGGCCGACCCCGACATCCTGGTGGTGGACTTCGACAACGCGCTGCTGCAGAAGCTGCGACGCTACCCGGTGCCGCGCGGCACCGTGGCGGAGGTGCTGCAGAAGGTGGCGGCGGACCGTCCCGACCTCATCGGCTTCGACCTCCTGCTCTCGGAGCGCCGCGGCGCGGAGGAGGACAAGCGCCTCGCCGCGGCCATGGCCGGGGCAGGCGACGTGGTGGTGGCGGCCCAGCTCGGCAGCGACGACATCCCCGCCAGCGAGCCCCTGCCCGAGTACTGCGTGCTGGACGCGGCCAACCCCTCCAGCTGCAAGGAGGGCGCGGCGCTCGCCGCCGGCTTCATCAACATGCCGGTGGATGACGACGGCTTCGTGCGGCGCATGTTCCTGCTGCCGCCGCGCGGCTACCCGGCGCTGCCGTTCCCGGTGGTGCTCGCCAGCAACCGCCTGCGCCTGCCGCTCACGCCCTGCGGCACGGACGTGTGCCTGGGCGGGCGGCGCATCGCGCTGGATGGCAGCAGCCTGCGCACCGCGCTCATCGGCTGGCCCAGCGGGTTGCCGCGGGTGATCCCCGCCGGCGAGGTGCTGGCCGGGCGCGTGCCTGCCGGCACCTTCACCGGCCGCGTGGTGCTCATCGGCCAGAGCAGCGCCGCCGGCAACGACCTGCACTTCACCCCCCAGTTCCGCTTCCGCCGGCCCGACGGCAGCCGGCTGCAGATGCCGGGCACGCTGGTGCACGCGGCCGCGCTGCAGACGCTGCTCGAGGGCGGCGCGATCCGGCCGATTACCACCATTTCGAGTTTCGTGTTGGCCGGCGCCTACATGGCGCTGGCCCTGTTCCTGATCCTGTTCGCCGCGCCGCGCTGGAGCCTGCCGGCCGTGCTGCTGCTGATGCTGGCGGCGGCCTTCATCGCCGGCTGGCTGTTCGGGCACCGCCAGCTCTGGCAGCCTTTCATGCTCTGCGAGCTCGGCCTCCTGCTCAGCCTGCCTGCGGGTTTCGGCTACCGCTTCGTGGAGGAACGTTGGCTCAAGGGCCGCGCCGAGCGCGAGCGCCACGAGCTCATGGGCCTGTTCTCGCGCTACGTGTCGCCGCAGGTGGCGGCCGAGATCTGGTCGCGGCGCGCCGAGATCACGCTGGCCGGCGAGGAGCGCTACGCCACTGTGATGTTCACCGACATCCGCAACTTCACCGCCATCACCGCCGGCAAGCCGCCCGGCGAGGTGCTGCTGTGGCTGAACGGCTACCTCACCGAGATGAGCGCGGTGATCGAGGCGCACCACGGCTTCCTCAACAAGTTCATCGGCGACGGCATCATGGTGCTGTTCGGCGTGCCGCTGAGCGGCGGGCCGGCGGAGGACGCGGTGCACGCGCTGCAGACCGCGCTCGACATGCTCCAGCGGGTGGAGGAGTGGAACCGCCGCCACCGCGGCGACCCCCGCTACCCCGAGGTCAGCATCGGCATCGGCATCCACAGCGGCAAGGTGACGGCCGGCAACGTGGGCTCCGACACCCGCGTCGAGTACTCGGTGATCGGCGCGGCAGTGAACCTGGCCTCGCGCCTGGAGAGCCTCACCAAGGAGTTCCACGTGCCGGTGATCATGACCGCCGACACCGAGTTCCTGGTGCGCGGGCGCTTCAGGACCCGCGACCTGGGGGAGACCCAGGTACGCGGTTTCGAGGGCAGCGTCCGGGTCTATACTGTCGAGGGGGAGATCAAGAGAGATACCTAGACGTGGAGGGGATGACCATGGCCCTGCGCATCGCGTTGCTGTCCCTGAGCCTTTACCTGCCCGTGGCACTGGCCGGTACGCCACCCGCGTCCACCGCCGCGCCGCCGGCCGCGGCCAAGCCCGCCAAGGCCGCGCCCGTGAAGAAGCCGCGGGTGGTGACGGTGCTCGCCGGATTCGACCTCCTCGACAAGGACGCGCTCAAGAAGCAGAGCATGGCGGCGGGCGCCTCCCGCGACCTCGGCACCGCGCCGGTGGCGCTGGCGCCGCGCCTCGGCAAGGTCTACGGCCTCACTCCCGAGTTCTGCTGGAACGGCGCGACCGGCGCCGGCCAGTACGTGTTCACCCTGTGGGACGACGCCCAGAACGCCGTCTACCGCGGCGACGTGAAGGGCTACCGCTTCCGCTATCCCGCCGGCGCGACGGCGCTGGTGCCGGGCAAGACCTACTTCTGGACCGTGGAGACGCCGCCCAGCATGTCCGGCAGCCAGCAGTCGGAGCCGGTGGGCTTCGTGGTGGTGTCCGGCGAGCAGCGCGCGGCCGTCGAGCAGAAGCTCGCGGCGGCGGGCAGCGGCGAGGGCTACGACGCCGAGCTCGCTCGTGCCCGGGCCTACACCGACGCGCGCCTGTGGTACGACGCGGTGGGCGCCTACCTCGCGCTCATGCACAAGTACCCGGCCAAGGCGGAACTGTACGATGCGCGCGGCACCCTGTTCGCGCAGTTGCCGGTGACGCGCAAGGACGCGGACCAGGACTTCGAGCACGCGGAGCAGTTGCGCGCCGGCACCACGCCCTAGCCCATCCGCGTCCCCCGCCGGAGTCATCCATGCGCGCCCTGTCTGCCGCCTTTTTCCTCATCCTCTGCGGCTGCGCCGCGGACGCGCCCAAGCCCGTGGACTGGCAGGCCGAGCGCATCCAGGTGTATGACCTGGGCTCCGCGGCCCATTACCGGGAAGCCCTGGCGCCGGCGCGGCGCGAACGGGCCGGTGCGGAGCAGGCGCTGCCGCCGGCGTCCCCGGAGCTCGCCGGCGCGCTCATGGACCTCGCCTACGTGGAGCGGGAATCCGGCGCCTACGCCGATGCCGCGGCGCATTACCGCCGGGCGCTGGAGATCCGCCGCGCCGCCTTCGGCGCGCAGAGCGCCGAGGCCGCCGAGAGCCTGGCCGCGCTGGCGCGGGACGAATACCTGCAAGCGGACCTGCCTTCGGCGGTGGCCGACTTCAAGGCGGCGCTCGAGGCCCAGGAGAAGGCGGGCGCGCCGGACGACGTGCTCGCGGTCACCCTCACCGACTACGCCCGCTGCCTCGCGGACTACAACGAGCTGGAAGCGGCCCAGGGGCTCATGGACCGGGCCCTGGCCATCCGCGAGAAGATGCCGGGGCCGCGCCAGATCGACCTCGCCCATGCCCTCAACCAGGCCGCCTTCCTCGCCATCATGAACGGCGATGACGAGACCGCCGCCAAGCTCCTCAAGCGCTCCCTCGGCATCCTCGACGTCCCCGGCGGGCTGGAGCGCCCGGAGCTCGCCTACGCGCTCGACCTCTCGGGCAATGTGGACCTGGACAGCGGTGCGTATCCCGACGCAGAGCCCAAGTTCCGCCGCGCCCTCGGGATATTCACCCGCGTGTACGGGCCGGACCACCAGGAGGTGGCGAACGCGCTCAACGACATCGCCCGCGCCTTCGACGACGAGGGGCGCTACGCCGAGGCGGAGGACTACTACAACCGCTCCATCGCCGCCTACCGGCGCGCCATGGGCGGGCAGAACATCAACCTCGCCAGCGTCATGGACAACCTGGCGCAAATGCAGAGCACCGCCGGCAAGTTCCGCGAGGCGGAGGCCAACTTCAAGCGCGCCATCGCCATCGACGAGGCCGGCTGGACCGCGGACCGCATCAACGCCGCCTACGACTACAACAACCTGGCGCAGCAGTACCGGGAGCTCGGCCGCTACGCGGAAGCGGAGCCGCTGATGCTCAAGGCCCTGGACATCTTCCAGCGGCGTCTGCCGCCGGACCACCCGAACATCGCCGTCATCCTCAACAACCTCTCGGTGCTGTACGTCGAGCAGCGGGACTTCGCCAAGGCCGAGCCCTACGCCAAGCGCTCGCTGGAGATGGGCGTGAAGGCGTTGGGGCCGGACAACCCGCAGGTGAGCACTGCCTACAACAGCCTCGCCCAGGTGTACGAAGGCCAGGGGCGCTATGCCGAGGCGGAGCCGCTGTACATCAAGGCCTATGAAATCGTGCGCAAGGCCCTGGGCCCGGGCCATCCGCTCACCGGCGAGGGCATCAACAATCTCGCCAACCTGTATGACCGGGAGGGCAAGTTCGCCCAGGCTGACAAGCTCTTTCCCCAGGCACTTGCGGTGCTGCGCAAGGCCTATGGGCCGCGCCACCCGCGCGTGCAGGAGACGCTCACCAACTACGCCGGTGAGCAGTACGCGGAAGGCCGTGATCCCGCCAAGGCGGGCGCGCTGTTCGATGAGTCCCTGGGCCTGCTCCACAGCATCTACGAGGAGCAGTTCGCCTACATGAACGAGCAGGACCGCCTGCAGTACTTCGCCCGCAGCCACGGCGACTTCCAGATCTACTACAGCTTCTGCCTCAAGAACCACGCGGCGCGCCCGGAGCTCGCCGGCAAGATGTACGACGTGCTGCTCTGGCAGAAGGGTCTCGTCGGCAACAGCATCGCGGCGCTGCGCGCCAAGATCGCCGCCAGCGGCGACCCCGAGGCGCTGGACCTCCTGGAGAAGCTCTCCGCCAGCAAGACCCGGCTGGCCAACCTCATCAACAACCCGGACGGGGACCGGGCCGCCTGGCAGAAGGCGGTGGACCAGCAGCAGAAGGATGCGGACGACCTGGAGCGGCGGCTGCTCAGCCGTTCCGGCGCCCTGGCGCAGGACCGCAAGCTGCAAGCCGTCACCTGGCGCGACGTGCAGAAGGCGCTGAAGCCCGGCGAGGCCGCGGTGGAGATGGTGCACTTCCAGTTCGAGGATGGGCAGCGCTTCACCGACGACTATTACTATGTCGCTCTCGTGCTCACACCCCGGAGCCGCGGGCCGCAGTTCGTGGTGCTCGGCAAGTCCAGGGATCTCGAGTCCGCGCCCGTGGCGGACTACGCGGCGCGCATCCGCAAGTTCGGCGCAGCGGGCGGCACCGCTTTCTATGGCGCTTTCTGGCGGCCCCTGGAGGCGGCGCTCGGCAAGGCCACGCGCGTCTACCTCGCGGCGGACGGCATGCTCAACCAGGCCTCGCTCGGCATCGTCGCGGACGGCCAGGGCCGGCTGCTCATGGAGCGCTATGACCTGCGCCTCGTCACCAGCAGCCGCGACCTCCTGCGCCCGGCCTATGCGGGCGGCGCCGCCACGGCGGTGCTGGTGGGCGGGCCGCATTTCGATCTGCCGCCGGGGCAGTACCTCGCGGCGGTGGCCGGCCTGGATGCGAACTCCGCGCACGGGCAGAAACTGGCCCAGCGCGGCAGCCCCGATCCCGATCTCGCCATGGCGCGGGATGCTGCCGGTAAATGCCCACTGCCGGACACCGGCGTGCTGTGTCCGCTACCCGGCGCGGCAGCGGAGGTGGACGGCATCGGCGCCGAACTCACCCGCGCCCGGTGGCAGCCCACGCTCTACCGGGACGACCAGGCTCTGGAGGAAGCGGTGAAGCAAGTGCGCCATCCGCGGGTGCTGCACCTCGCCACCCACGGCTTCTTCCTGCCGGACCAGAAGGTCCTGAGCGAAGACCCCATGCTGCGCTCGGGCCTCTACTTCGCCGGCGCGGACAACACCCTCTCCGGAGCCATGCCGCCGGAGGGGGCGGACGACGGTGTGCTTACAGCCTACGAGGCCACGCAGCTGGACCTGGAGGGCACCGAGCTCGTGGTGCTCTCCGCCTGCGACACGGGCCTCGGCAGCAGCCAGAGCGGCGAGGGCGTGTTCGGGCTTAACCGCGCGCTGCAGGAAGCCGGCGCCCAGGCGGTGCTCATGAGCATGTGGTCCGTGCCGGACCAGGAGACCCGCGAGCTCATGCAGCTCTTCTACAAGAACTGGCTCGGTGGCATGGAGAAGCACGAGGCCCTGCGCCAGGCGGAGCTCGCCGAGCGGGACGTGGTGAAGCAGCGCTACGGCCACGACCTGCCTTACTACTGGGGCGCCTTCGTCATGGTGGGCCGTTGATATAACGAGAACGAGGAGGGGGTATGCGCATCCGTCACGCGTCCGTCGTCCTTCTGCTGTCCCTGTCCGCCTGTGCGTCCGCGCCGCCCGCCGCGGCGCCGGACTGGAAAGCCCGCGCCGCCGAGCGTGAGGCTTACGAGCGCAAGGCGGATTACGTCCACGCCCTCGCCGCGGCGCGCCAGGAATACGCCGCCGCCCAGGCGGGCCTGCCCGCCGATTCCCCCGGGATGATGCAGGCGCTCTTGGACCTCGGCAGCGTCGAGGCCCGCTCGGGGCTCGGCTCAGAAGCGGAAGCGCATCTGCGCATGGCCCTGGACCTCGCCGCCCGGCAGCACGGCGCAGAGAGCCTCGAGGCGGCGCAGGCGCTCAGGCAGGTCGCCGCGAGCGAAGGCGCCCAGGCCAAGTGGGACGAGTCGGCGAGGGACCTCAAGGCCGCGCTCGCGATCCTGGAGAAGCTGCCGGCGGCGGATGCCGCCGAGACCGCCCGCACCCGCGGCGACCTCGCCATGGCCGAGTACAACCTGGGGGACATGGACGCGGCGGACGCGGACTACAAGCGCGCACTCGCGGTGCAGGAGCAACTGCCGGGCGAGGAGGGCAGGGAAGACCTGGCCGAGACCCTCACGGGCCAGGGCCTTCTGTTCCTCGTGAACGGCGACAACGACTCCGCGGGCAAGTCGTTGGACCGCGCCCTCAAGATCCTTGACCAGCCCGGCAAGCCCGCGACCCCGACGCTGGCCTACGCGCTGGACTACCTCGGCAACGTCAACCTCAACGAGGGCCGCAACGAGGAGGCGCTGGCGCTGTTCCAGCGCGCGCTCAAGATAGACGAGCAGAGCCTGGGGCCGGACAGCGTGGACGTCGCCAACGCGCTCAACGACCTGGCCCGCTGCTACGACAACATGGGCGTGTATGCGAAGTCGGTGCCGCTCTACCAGCGCTCCATCGCCACCTATATAAAGGTGCAGGGCGAGGAGAACGGCAACGTCAGCCAGGTGTCCGGCAACCTCGCCGGCACCTACGACTACCTGGGCGACTACGCCCGCTCCGAGGCGCTCTACCGCAAGGCCCTGGCGCTGGACGAGAAGCTGCTCGGCCCGGACAACATGCAGACCGCCTACGACCTCAACAACATGGCGGTGCTGTACCGGGACATGGGCCGCTTCGCGGACGCGATCCCGCTCATGGAGCGCGCCACCGCCGTGTTCCAGAAGATCTACCCGCCGGACCACCCCAACATCGCCATCGCCCTCAGCAACCTCGCGGTGCTCTACGCCCACGAGCGCGACTACGCCAAGGCCCGCGACCTCGCCCAGCGCGCGCTCGCCATGTCGGTGAAGACCGAGGGCCACGACCACCCGGACGTAGCCGCCCGGCTCAACGTGCTGGCGGAGATCGCCGAAGACGAAAAGCACTATCCGGAAGCGGAGAAGCTCTACAAGGAGAGCGTGGCGGTGTACCGCAAGACCTTGGGGCCCGGCCACACCATCACCGCCCAGCAGAGCATCAACCTCGGCAAGTTCTACGGCCGGCGCAGCCGCTTCGCCGAGGCGGCGCCGCTGTTCGACAGCTCGCTCACGGCGATCCGCAAGGCCAACGGCGAGGCGAGCGATGTCGCCACCACCGCCGCGTTCATGGCGGGCGTCGAGCACTACGCCCAGGGGGACCGGCGCGGCGCCGGGCGCCTCTTCGGCGAATCGCTGGAGCGGCTGCACCAGGCCATGGCGACCCAGCTCCCCTACATGAACGAGCGGGACCGCCTGCAGTTCCTCGCCAACGTGGCCGAGCGCTTCCCCGAGTACTACAGCTACTGCGTGAAGTACCACGGCGAGGACCCCGGGCTCGCCGGCCGCATGTACGACGTGCTGCTCTGGCAGAAAGGCCTGGTGGGCGGCAGCATCGCGGCGCTGCGCGCCAAGATCGCCGCCAGCGGCGACCCCGAGGCCCTCGCGCTGCTGGACAAGCTCTCCGCCGGCAAGACCAGGCTCGCCACGCTGCTCAACTCCCCCGGCGAGGACCGCGCCGCCTGGCAGGCCGAGGTGCAGCGGCAGCAGGCCGCCACCGAGGACCTGGAGCGGGCCCTTGCACAACGTTCTGCAGCGCTGTCGGAGGACCGCCGCCTGCAGGCCGTCACCTGGGAACAGGTGCGGGACGGACTCAAGCCCGGCGAGGCGGCGGTGGAGATGGTGCGCTTCCCCTACAGCGAGGGCTGGGCCGAGGTGAGGGCGGACTACTACGTCGCGCTGGTGGTGACGCGCGAGACGCGCACCGCGCCCCAGCTCATCCTGCTGGGCAAGTCCACGGACCTGGAAGCCGCGCCGGTGGCGGACTACGCCACGCGCATCCGCAAGTTCGGCGCGGCCGGCGGCCACGCCTTCTACGACGCGTTCTGGAAGCCGCTCGAACCGGCCCTGGCCGGCGCCACCCGCGTGTACCTCGCCGCGGACGGCGTACTGAACCAGGCCTCCCTCGGCATCGTCGCGGACGGGCAGGGGCGCCTCCTGCTGGAACGCTATGACCTCGAGCTCGTGCCCAGCACCCGCGACGTGCTGCGCGCCGCTTCCAGCACCGCCTCCCGCGACGCGGTGCTCATGGGCGGCCCGGACTTCGCCCTCAAGGGCGGCAGTTATCTCGCCGCAGTGGAGAAGCTCGGCCAGGGCGCTCAAGCCGGGCCGCGCTATGCGATGGACCCGCTGCAACCCACCCGCGCGGTGCGCGGCGGAGAGGTCGGCAAGTGCCCACTGCCGGACACCGGCGTGCTCTGTCCGCTACCTGGTGCGGCAGCGGAGGTGGACGGCATCGGCGCCGAACTCACCCGCGCCCGGTGGCAGCCCACGCTCTACCGGGACGACCAGGCTCTGGAGGAAGCGGTGAAGCAAGTGCGCCATCCCCGGGTGCTGCACCTCGCCACCCACGGCTTCTTCCTGCCGGATCAGAAGGTCCTGAGCGAAGACCCCATGCTGCGCTCGGGCCTGTACTTCGCCGGCGCGGACAACACCCTCTCCGGAGCCATGCCGCCGGAGGGGGCGGATGACGGCGTGCTTACAGCCTACGAGGCCACGCAGCTGGACCTGGAGGGCACCGAGCTCGTGGTGCTCTCCGCCTGCGACACCGGTCTTGGCACCAGCCAGAGCGGCGAGGGCGTGTTCGGCCTCAACCGCGCGCTCCAGGAAGCCGGCGCCCAGGCGGTGCTCATGAGCATGTGGTCCGTGCCGGACCAGGAGACCCGCGAGCTCATGCAGCTCTTCTACAAGAACTGGCTCTCCGGCATGGAGAAGCACGAAGCCCTGCGCCAGGCGGAGCTCGCCGAGCGGGACGTGGTGAAGCAGCGCTACGGCCACGACCTGCCTTACTACTGGGGTGCCTTCGTCATGGTGGGTCGCTAGCGGCATGACAAATGCCACTAGGCGGAAACCCTAAGGCTAGGGCATGATGCGCATCCTTATATAGGAATGCCGGACCCCGCCATGAACCAGCCCGCCGCCGCCAAGCGTCCCTCGGTGTTCTCGAACCGGGACTTCGTGCTGCTGTTCTTCGGCAGCAGCATCTCCGCCATCGGCGACACCTTCACCCTGGTGGCGCTGCCCTGGCTCGTGCTCAAGCTCACCCACGACCCGGCGGCGGTCGGCCTCACCGCGCTCCTGCAGGCGCTGCCGCGCGCCCTGTTCATGTTCGTGGGCGGCGCGGTGGTGGACCGCAGCTCCCCGCGACGCATCCTGCTCATGTCCCGCGCCGTCAACTGCGCGTTCGTGGCGGTGCTCGCCGTGCTTGTGGTGACAGGCAAGATCCAGATGTGGGAGGTGTACGCCATCTCCCTGGGCATCGGCCTGTCCACCGCGTTCGTGTATCCGGCCGGCAGCGCCATCCTGCCGCAGCTCGTGGAGAAGGCGCATCTGCACGCGGCGAACGGCGTCATCATGGGCATGCGCCAGGTGGCCATGATCGTCGGCCCCATCCTCGCGGGCCTGCTGGTGGCGGCGGACATCACCACCAGCGCCGACCAGCGCCTGGCGGACGCCGGCGGCATGGGCCTCGCGTTCAGCATCGACACCGTGAGCTTCCTGTTCTCGCTGGTCTCGCTCTGGATGATCCGCGTCCACAGCGACTACCACCCGCCCAAGGCGGAAGGTCACATCCTGGCGGACGTGTGGAAGGGCTTCACCGGCGTGTGGGCAGACGTGCAGCTGCGCGCGTTCATCTCCTACGTGGGCATCGTCTCGCTGTTCGTGGGCGGTCCCGTGCAGGTGGGCCTGCCGGTGCTGGCGGACGACCGCCTGAGCAGCGCCGCCGCCTTCGGCATCCTCATGACGTCCTACGGGTTGGGCATGCTCGCCGGCAACGCCCTCTCGGTGCTGGTCACGCGCGCGGCGCGCGGCCACCTGGGGCTCATGATCCTCAGCCTCGACACCATCGCCGGCATCCTGTTCGCGCTCATGGGCGAGGTGCACTCCACGCTCGTGGGCTCACTCCTGCTCGCCGTGGTGGGCAGCTTCGCCGGCATCGGCCAGGTGGCGCTCATGAGCTGGATCCAGCAGCGCGTGCCCCAGGCCATGATGGGCCGCACCATGAGCATCCTGTTCTTCACCTTCCTCGGCGTGGGGCCGCTCTCGGCGGCCGTCGCGGGTCTCCTGCTCAAGGTCATCTCGCTCACGCAACTCTTCACGGGTGCGGGCGCCGCGCTCAGCGTCATCGCGCTCCTGTGCATGACGCGCCCGGCGCTGCGCAACATCACCCTGGCCCCCCGCGCCAAGGCCTGAACCCGAGCCCCGGCCGTCGCCTGCGCGGCGGCCGGGCAAGCTTTCGTTTCGTGTCATAAGTTTCCGCTAATCCGCTGAATAGGCGGCGGTTTGCTGCGCAGCTCGCCGTGCGTAGGCCATGCCTTACGTCGGCTGTCATATCTCCCCCACGCCCCAGCCCTTGCCGCCCCGTTCGGCAGGGGTCCAGACTCATCCTCGCTTGAGCCGGTGCTCGGCCCGGCTCTGTTGCCGCAGGCGATCCCCCTGAGAGGGGAGTGCGGTCTTGAGTGGAGTAGGGAGTGGAATCCAGCAAGCTCATGAAAGTGGCCGTCGGCGACCTGAAGATCGGCATGTACGTCGATCGTCTGGATCGCCCGTGGACGGAGACCCGCTTCATGTACCAGGGGTTCTTCGTCCAGAACCAGGAGGCCATCGAGGAACTGCAGCGCACCTGCGAACACGTGTTCGTGGATGCCGCGCGCCGCGAGGAGGCCAAGCCCGCTGCGCCGCGCCAGCTCCACGTCGAGCGCTACCCGGTGACCGCGCTGGCCGAGAAGGAGATCGTGCGCGCCAAGTCCATCCACCGGGAAGCCAGCGCCGCCGCCAAGGCCATATTCACCCAGATGCTGCAGAGCGGCCGGCTCGACATCGACCTCGCCCGCCTCACCGTCGGCACCATGCTGGACAGCATGCTGAGAAACCCGGACGCATTGGTCTGGCTCACCCGCATGAAGCAGCACGACTCCTACATCTTCAGCCACGCCCTCAACGCCTCCATCTGGGGTATCGCCTTCGCCCGGCACCTGGGGCTGGACCAAGACGAGATCTACGAGGTGGGCCTGGGCTGCATGCTGTTCGACGTGGGCAAGACCCAGCTCCCGCTCACCCTCCTGCTCAAGCCCATGCCGCTTACGGAGGAGGAGACCAAGCTCGAGCGCACCCACGTGGCCCACAGCCTCACCATCCTGCGCGGCATGGAAGGCATCACCCCGCGTATCATGGAGATGGTGAAGTGCCACCACGAGCGCTTCGACGGCAGCGGCTACGCCGGCGGCCTGAAGGGCGCCGCCATCCCCGTGTTCGCCAAGATCGCCGGTATCGTGGACACCTACGACGCCCTGGTGAGCTTCCGCCCCTATGCCGGCGAGCGCTCGCCCCACGAGGCCGTGCGCTACGTCTACGGCCTGCGCGGCACCCTGTTCCAGCCCGAGGTGGTGGAGAAGTTCATGCAGCTCGTGGGCGCGTTCCCCACGGGCTCCGTGGTGGAGCTCAACACCGGCGCGGTGGGCGTGGTGCTCGCCCAGAACCAGCAGCGCCTGCGTCCGCGCCTCGCCCTGGTGCTGGACGAGGACAAGCGCCGCATGGAGTATCCGGCGGTGGTGGACATGATGTACGACAATCCCTGGTCCGACAGCGGCCAGTTCTGGGTGGACCGTTGCCTGCAGAACGGCGCCTATGGAGTGGACCCTCAACAACTAGGCATCTGACTTCCGCGTTCCTTTATAGTGTTTCCATGACCGAATCCATTCGCCACTTCGGCGCCCACCGCGACGCCCCCGACCCCCGCGACCGCGCCTTCAGCCTCCCGCCTCACCGGCTGAAAGACCTGCCCGCTTCCGTGGACCTGCGCCCCCACTGCCCGCCGGTCTACGACCAGCGTCCGCTCCATAGCTGCACCGCGAACGCCGCCGCCGCGGCGGTGCAATACGAGCGCAAGCGCCACGGCCTGGCTCCCGACTTCACCCCCTCGCGCCTTTTCATCTACTACAACGAGCGCAGGCTCCTTGGCACCGCCCATAAGGATGCCGGCGCGCCGCTGCGCGAGGCCATCAAGGTACTGGCCAAGCACGGGGACTGCCCCGAGCACCACTGGCCCTACGAGGCCGCCAAGGTCAACGTCGAGCCGCCGCACCCCTGCTACCGGGACGCAGTGCGCTACCGGGACATGGTCTATGAACGCGTTCCCCAGGACCTGGCCCACATGAAGGGCTGCCTCGCTGCGCGCCAGGCCTTCGTGCTGGCCTTCGGCGTGTATGAGAGCTCCGAGACCAAGGAAGCCGCCAAGGCCTGCACCATGCCCATCCCCAAGGAAGGCGAGAAGTTCCTGGGCAACCACGCCGTGATGGCCGTGGGCTATGACGATGCCCACGGGCACTTCATCCTGCGCAACTCCTGGGGGCCGCACTGGGGGAGGGAAGGGCACTTCTTCCTGCCCTACCGTTACCTCACCGACCCCAAGCTCGCCGGCGACCTCTGGACCCTGCGGCTCGCGACTGGTTAAGATTGAGCCCAGCTTTCCACCCCATCATCAGGAGCACGTCATGAGCAAAGGTATGGAACGCAAGAAGGAAGACAAGAAGAAGCCCCAGAAGAGCCTCAAGGAGAAGCGCGCTGAAAAAGCCGCGAAGCGCGCTTCGCGCGGCTGATTTAGCTCGCGCCGTCTTAGAGAAAGGGGAGCTTCGGCTCCCCTTTCCATTCCCGCATCGGTTGAACGCCCGCCGCCGCTCCGCTACGCTCAAGTCAAATAACGCAGCGCGCCTCAAGGGGAACTCATGGACCGCAAACGCCTGACCACGGTGCTCGCCGCCGTGGGCATCCTCGCCATCTGTGGCCTCGTGGGGCTGCGCCTGTGGGCCAACGCCCAGCGCAACGGCATGCCGCAGCTCGACATGGTCCACGTTGGGCCGGACGGCCGCATCTACGCCATGCTGGCCGACACCCTCTATATAGAGGCGCCGGACGGGCGCTTCATCCGCTCCATCCCCCTGAGCCGCTTCGGCATCACCGGCTTCTTCGGCGATTTCGCCGTGCTGGCGGACGGCAGCCTGGTCCTGCCCGCCAGCGCGCAGCCGGCCGACAGCCTGCGCAAGGAAGTGCTCATCTACCAGCGCATCCCCACCAGCGGCGACGAGCAGCCGGACGCGGTGCCCCTCACGCGCTGTTCCCTCGCGGACTACAGCTGCACACCGCTCACGGGTGGGCAGGGCGGCCGCTACTTCCGCGCCGACCGCACCTTCAAGCTCGCGGTGGACGAGGCGGCTGGACGCATCTACGTCGCCGACACCGCCGCCCAGCGCCTGCTGATCCTGGACATGCAGGGCAGCGTGCTGGCCCGGCAGGCCGGTTTCGACTTCCCCAACCAGATCGAGCTCGCCGGCCCCGGCGCCGTGCGCGTGGCAGACACCAACGACCATGCCCTGCGCAGGCTCACCGTCAGGGACGACGTGTTCGCCGGCGGCAGCTCCCAGCCCGTACCCGGCTGGCCCAAAACCGGCTCCCACTGCTTCCCGGTGGGCCTCGCGGCGGACCGCCTGGGCCAGCAGTGGGCGCTGCTCACGGACAACCACATCCGCAACGGCTGGCTCTACCGGGTGGATGTCGCCGGCAAGCCGGCGCTGCTCAAGCTGCCCGAGGGGTCCGACGTGCTCTTCCTCGCCGCCACGGCGGACACCGTGCTCGCCGCGGACCGGGCCCACTACGCCGTGCACGTGTACGGGCTGGACGGGCAGGCGCGGCCGGACCTGGGCTCCGGCGAGTTCGCCGCGGCGCTCTCCGGCTTCGCCGCGAAGCGGCGCCTCTACGACGCGGCCTTCGACTACAGCTTCGTCGCCCTGCTCGCCGCGCTGCCGCTGCTGTTGGTGGCGCTACTCATCGTGCAGATGCAGCGCGGGCCTGCCGCCGGTGCCGAACCTCTGCCTGGCCCAAGCGAGGGGACACCGGCGGTGGCCTGGCAGGGTGAGCAGGTGTTCCGCCGCCGCGTGGGCGGCATCGTGGACGCACGCGGGCGCCGTCGACTCTTGCTGCTGCTGTCGCTCGCCCTGGCGGCCCCGGTCGCCATCATCGTGCTGGTGCACGCCGGCCTCGGGCGTCCCAACCTCGTGTTCGGGTGGCATTCGGTCGTCACCGACCCGCGTCTCTATGTCATCGTGATCCTCGCCCTTGTCCTTCTCGTGTACGCCCTGCTATGCCGCCGCTATGAGCGCCTCATCCTGGACCGGCACGGCATCCGCTACGTGAGCTGGCTCGGCGGGCCGCTCGCGTTCCTCGCGCCGCTGCAACCCGCCTGGCAGCTGCGCTGGGAGGAAGTGATCGACGTGAGGCTGGTGGCCACCGCGCGGCAAGCGGCCCAGTGGTACTACGAACTCGCCCTGCGCCAGGGCGGCACGCGCCGCATCGGCGTCTTCGTGTGGCGCGACGCCAGTCAGCAGGACGAGACCGGCCTCGGCATCCGCGACCTGCAGGCGCGGGACCCGGCGCGCTTCAGACAGGCGCTCGCCGGCACGCGCCTCTTCGCCTATCTCAACCTGGCCAAGCCGTAAGCGGATGCGACACAAATAAGAAGGGGAGCCTCGGCTCCCCTTTTTCATTTCTTCTTTCTCGGTGAGCAGCACTGCTGCGAACGACCGGGCAGGGAAAGCCCGGGCTGGGCGTCTCGCGTAGCAGGGCTTGCGGCACAGCCGCAAGCGACCGCACAGGATGTGCGGGCTGGGCTTTTTGCGGAGCAGGAGCACAGCAAAAAGCGAAGCGGGGAAGGTGGCGAAGCCACCACGCTTCTTTAGGTCATAAAAAAGCCGCCCATTGGGCGGCTTTTTTCTTAGCGTTTCTTGCGTCCCGTTGCCTCCGGCTCCCAGGGCTTCCCCGTACGGTACTCGATGTAATCCCTGATCAGCTTCCTCACCACTTGCGAGGGCGTCAGGTCCACGTCCGCGCACAGGGCCTCGAACGCGGCTTTCTTGCGCGGATCGATCAGGATCGTCAGGCGGGCGGTGCGGCTTTCCCGGGGCATATTGCATCCGATTTACATGCTATGCACATAGCATGATAATACTCGCCTGAGTGCCCCACAACCGGGCGTTTGTCACACAGGTCCCATGATCGCCATCCGGCAGGCCTACGGCGCCGGGCTGCTCGCCCCCCGCCACTGGCTGCGCAACGTGCTCTCCGGCCTCATCGTCGGCGTGGTCGCGTTGCCGCTCGCCATGGCCTTCGCCATCGCCAGCGGCGCGCGTCCCGAGCAGGGCATCTACACCGCCATCGTCGCCGGCGCCGTCGTCTCGCTGTTCGGCGGCAGTCGCGTGCAGATCGCCGGTCCCACCGGCGCGTTCATCGTCATCCTCTCCGGCATCACCGCCAAGTACGGGCTGAACGGCCTCCAGACCGCCACCCTCATGGCCGGCGTCATCCTGCTCGCCCTCGGCGCCGCGCGCCTGGGATCCATCATCAAGTACATCCCCGATCCCGTCATCGTCGGCTTCACCGCCGGCATCGGCGTCATCATCTTCGTCGGCCAGTGGGGGGATTTCTTCGGCCTGCCCAAGGTCGTGGGCGCCCATTTCCACGAGAAGCTCTGGCACCTGCTGCAGGTGCTGCCGCATTTCCATCCCGCCACCACCGTCCTTGCGCTCCTGAGCCTGCTCATCGTGGTGGGCACCTCCATGCTCCCCGGCGTGCGCCGCGTGCCGGGCCCGCTCATCGCCATGGTGGTGGCCACCGTCGCGCAAAGTTATTTCCGCTTCGACGGCGTCGCCACCCTCGGCACCGTCTTCGGCGGCATCCCCACCGGCCTGCCGCCGTTCCACCTGCCCGAGCTCGGCTTCTCGCGCATGCTCGAACTCATCGGCCCCGCCTTCGCCATCGCCATGCTGGGTGCCATCGAATCCCTGCTCTCCGCCGTGGTGGCGGACGGCATGGCGGGCACCAAGCACGACTCCAACCAGGAGCTCATCGGCCAGGGTCTCGCGAACGTCCTCGCGCCACTCTTCGGCGGCATCGCCGCCACCGGCGCCATCGCCCGCACCGCCACCAACATCCGCACCGGCGGCAACAGCCCGCTCTCGGGCCTCATCCACGCGTTCACGCTGCTGCTGGTGATCCTGTTCCTGGCGCCCCTCGCGCTCAACGTGCCCGTGTGCGCGCTCGCCGCCATCCTGTTCCTGGTGGCCTGGAACATGAGCGAGGCCAAGCACTTCGTGCACATGCTGCGCCGCGCCCCGCGGGCGGACGTGGCCATCCTCCTGATCACCTTCGGCCTCACCGTGTTCACGGACCTGGTGGTGGCGGTCAACATCGGCGTGATCCTCGCCACCCTGCACTTCATGCGGCGCATGGCCAAGAGCGTGGAAGTGCAGCAGCAGGACGGCGGGGACTTGGGCTCCGAGCTCGCCGCCCAGGGCCTACAGACCTTACCCAAGGGCGTGCTCGTCTACGCCATCGAAGGGCCGTTCTTCTTCGGCGCCGTGGAGAACTTCGAGCAGGCCCTGGGCGCGAGCCACACCGACCCGCGCCTCCTCATCATCAGGCTGAAGCGCGTGCCGTTCATGGACATCACCGGCCTGCAGGCACTGGAAGAGGCGGTGCAGAACCTTAAGACACGCGGCGTACGCATCATGCTCTGCGAGGCCAACCCGCGGGTCGCCGGCAAGCTCGAGCGGGCGGGGGTCCTGAAGCTGCTGGGCGAAGAGCACTATTTCGACACCTTCGCCGGGGCGCTGTCTGCCGCCAGGCAAGAGGAATAAAGCCTCATCCACGGCCGTCTTTCCTCCGAAACGGAGATCCGGCCGATGAAGATCATCAACCTCGCCCTGCGGTTCATGCTGGAGCTCTGCGCCCTTGCCGCCATGGGCTATTGGGGCTATCACGCCATGCAGGCCGAAGCCGGCCGGCTCGTGCTCTGCATCGCCGCCCCGGCCGCCTTCGCCTTGCTCTGGTGGCTCTTTCCCGCCCACAAGGCCAGGTTCCCATTGCCTCAGCCCTGGAAGGCCATCGCGGGGTTCCTGTTCCTGCAAGGCTCAGCGGCCCTGTTGGCTCTGGCAGGGCAGGTGCTCCGGGCAGAAGTCTTCGCGCTGCTGATCCTCATCAATACGGCGGGACTGGAGATATGGGGGGACGACCTGCATAGAGAGCGATAAAAAAAGCCGCTCCGGCCTGCCCCGGAGCGGCTTCTGTCCTCGACCTTGGGACTTATCTCGGCGGCGGCTCATCCCCGCCCATGTCCTCATCCCCATGGGACTTCATCTTCTGGCAATGCTCGTTGTCTTTATTCTTGTCACACCACTCCTTCATGTGCTCATGCATCTTGTGCATATGCTCCGCGCACTCCTTCTCATGCGCCGAGCAGTACTCCACGTGCTTCTCGGCCCAGGCCTTCAGGGCCACGCACTTGTCCGCGTTCGCGGCGCACCATTTGTCGAACTTGGCGGCCGCGTCCTTGCACTCCTGGGCGTGTTCCTTGCACATCTCCATGCCGCGGTGGTCACGGGCGGCGCCCATGCCCGTGCCGGCGGTGGGAGCGGGGGTGGCGGCATAGGCCGAGCCGGCGAGACCCAAGAGGGCCGCGAAGAACATGTATTTCAGCTTCATGGATGACTCCTTGAACGGTAGGGGACTGAAGGCTTTAACGGCCTCAAGAGGGGGTCAGTTGACCGCAAACCAGGTGACAGCGTGTAACCGTCTGTGAATGCCGTCCCCGCGAAAGCAGGGGGTCCAGCCCGTCTGCGCCTCCGGTCCTCAGTCTTTCTCGGGTTTCGTGGGCTTCTTGAACTTGTTCTTGTTCTTCTTGTTCCGCCTGCTGCTGCCCGGCGGATTCTCCTTCGAGCGGTGTTTCACCACCGGCGCTGCCTCGGCACCCGCCGCTGCCGCCCGCGACATATCCCCCGTGCCCCCGGCTTCGCCCACGCGCGATATCTGCAGCGGCCGTCCCGCCACCCGCGTCTTCTTGAGCCCGTTGAAGATGTCCGCCGGCATGCCCTCCGGCAGGTCCACCGTGCTGTACTCGTCGTAGAGCCGGATGCGGCCGATCAGCCGCCCTTCGATGCCCGCCTCGTTGGCGATGGCCCCCACGATGTTCCCCGGCTTCGCCCCGTGGGTGAGCCCCACCTCCAGCCGGAAGGTCTCCATGCCCGTCTCAGGCACACCCTCATCCCGCGCCGGGCGCCTTGGGCCCCGAGCCCCGGGGCTGCGGTCCCGGCCCGGCCGCGGGCTGTCGTAGCCCTGGCGCTGGTGCCGCTCCCTGGGTTCATCTCTAACCGGCGTCTCCACCTGCGGCTTGAGCAGCAAAGGCGTCGAGCCCTGCGCCAGCTTCGCCAGCGCCGCCGCGATCTCCAGGGCCGGCACGTTGTGGGCCTGCTGGAAGCGCTCGATCAGCTCCTGGAAGAGCTGCAGCTCCCCGGCCGCCAGCGTGTCCGTGATCTTCTGGTGGAACTTGGCGATGCGCTTGTCGTTGATGATCTCGGTGCTCGGCAGCGACATCTGCGTGATCGGCTGGCGCGTCGCCTGCTCGATCGCCCGCAGCATGCGCTGCTCCCGCGGCGCCACGAACAGGATCGCGTCGCCCACCCGCCCGGCCCGGCCGGTGCGGCCGATGCGGTGCACGTAAGCCTCCGTGTCATAGGGGATGTCGTAGTTCACCACGTGGCTCACCCGCTCCACGTCCAGCCCGCGGGCCGCCACGTCCGTCGCCACCAGGATGTCCAGGCTCCCGTCCTTCAGGCGCTGCACCGTCTTCTCCCGCATCTTCTGCACCACGTCGCCGCTCAAGGCCGCCGCGGCATAGCCGCGCGCCTCCAGCCGCTCCGCCAGCTCCACCGTCGCCGTCTTGGTGCGCACGAAGATCAGCATCGCGTCGAAAGTCTCGGATTCCAGGATGCGCGTCAGCGCGTCCAGCTTGTGGGTGCCGCTCACCAGCCAGTAGCGCTGGCGGATGTTCTCCGCCGTGGTGGTGCGGTTCTCGATGCTGATGCTCTCGGGCGCGTTCAGGTACTTCTGCGCGATGCGGCGGATCGTCGGCGGCATGGTGGCCGAGAACAGCGCGATCTGGTGCTCCGAAGGCGTCTGGTCCAGGATCCATTCCACGTCGTCGATGAAGCCCATGCGCAGCATCTCGTCCGCCTCGTCCAGTACCAGGCACTGCAGCGAGGTGAGCTGCAGCGTGTTCTTGCGGATGTGGTCCATCACCCGCCCCGGCGTGCCCACCACCACGTGCGGGCCGCGGCGCAGCTGCTGCAGCTGGCTGTAGTAGTCCTGGCCGCCATAGATGGGCAGCACGTGGAAGCCCTTCAGGTGCGCCGCGTAGCGCTGGAAGGCCTCCGCCACCTGGATCGCCAGCTCCCGGGTCGGCGTCAGCACCAGCACCTGGGGCGCGGCGTTCTTCAGGTCCAGCTTCGAGAGCAAAGGCAGGGCGAAAGCCGCCGTCTTGCCCGTGCCCGTCTGCGCCTGCCCCAGCACGTCGGTGCCGGCCAAGATATGGGGGATGGTCCGGGCTTGAATGGGAGAGGGCGTCTCGTAGCCGACCTCGGCCAGGGCTTTCAGAATGGGCTCCGAGAGACCGAGGTCTTTAAAGGAAGTGTCGGTAAGGGCTTTGGGTGCTGTCATGGACGCTAGGTTACGCGTTTCGAAACCCCCGCGCCCTCAGGGGCTTGCAGCAGTCCCCCAGCCACCCCAGCCGGGGGTTTCCTGCGCCATAATCGGAGCCGGAAAGGGCTAGGGAAAGGCACACCATGCTGCGGTTCATAGGCTTCATCCTCGCGTTCGTGGCGGGCAGCGTCCACGCCGGCACATTCACCGAGACCGCTAAATCAGGCGGCTTCGACCGTACTTGGTACGTGCACGTGCCCCCCAGCTACCGGCAGGGCCATCCGCTGCCCCTGGTCATCGTCTATCACGGCAGCGGCGGCAGTGGCGCCAAGATCGAAAGCAGGATCGGGCTCGATGCGGTGGCAGACGAGCAGGGCTTCATCGCCGTCTATCCAGACGGCATCAGCACCGTCTGGGCCGGCGGCCTCGCCGATGAGGCCGACGCCGCTGGCGTGGACGATGTGGCGTTCACCGCCGCGCTGCTCGACCGGCTCGGGGCGGAATACAGCATAGACAGGCAACACGTCGTGGCCGCGGGTTTCTCCAACGGCGCCCACCTGGTGCACCTCTTGGGCTGCCGCCTCGCAGACCGATTCACCGCCATCGTGCCCGTGGGCGGCACCATGGCCAGCGGCAGCGATTGCCATCCCTCCCGGCCCGTGACGGTCATCGAATTCCACGATGCCAGGGATCCCGTGAATTCATACGCGGGCGGCCGCGCGGGGATAAACGGCGCCGGCAGGGCAGAAGCGGTCCCCAATGGCATATGGAATTGGGCACTGCGGGATAAGTGCCGCACGCCGGCAAGCGAGACGAGGTCTCCTGCCACGGGATACCCGGTCGTCCTCAACATAGATGACTTCCCCGGATGCTCCGGGAGCACCATCGTGCGGCTTTACACGCTGTATAACGGCACCCATGCCTGGCCCCACGTCCCGGATGCGAGCGCCTTGATCGGCGAGCTTGCTACCGGCAAATACAAATAAAGGGGGGGCTGTTGTGACCGCCATGGATGGCGGAAATGCAGGTTTTGCAGGAGCAAAAACCTGCCTGCTCATAAAGCCAAGTTCCCGCCGAGAGAGCCGTGGAAGGCAGTTGTGGGATTTTTGTTCCTTGAGATCGCGGCTCTGAGCCTTGCGCTGGCTGGGCAGGGACTTCTGGCTGGGGTTTTTGCGGTGTTGATAGCGGGGAATGCGGTACTTCTTAGAGTTTGGAATAGGTGGAGCTAAGCGGGGAAGGGGCGGTATTATGTTGTTTCAGGGGTGAAATAAGGGACGTCGTTTGACCCCGCCAAACGATGAACAACAAGCTAGGCAAGAAATAGATCAGCTGCTGACCGCGGCCGGTTGGGCTGTGCAGGACTACCGGGCCTATAGTCCTGGAGCTTCACGAGGCATAGCTGTACGCGAAGTCCCCTTGTCGGAAGGGAAATGCGACTACCTCCTAATGGTAGATCGTGCCGCGGTGGGGATCATAGAAGCAAAACGTGAAGGGACACGGCTATCCGGAGTTGCAGAGCAATCGGCCTTCTACGCCGGGAAATTGCCCGCATTCCTGCAAGCAAAGGCCAATCTGCGTTTCATCTACGAGTCCACTGGAATCGAGACGCTTTTCAGGGACACGGCGGACCCTGAGCCTCGTTCCCGACCGATATTCGCATTTCACAAACCCGAAACCCTGGCTGAATGGTTGCAAGAGCCGGATACCCTTCGGGCGCGCCTGCGCCAGATGCCGCCACTTGCCTCGACCGGCATGCGAGATTGCCAAATCGAGGCAATCACCAAACTTGAGCAGTCCCTGGCCCAGGATAAGCCCCGCGCCTTGATTCAGATGGCCACGGGCGCAGGCAAGACCTTTACCTCTTGCGCACTTGTGTATCGGCTAATCAAGTATGCCGGAGCGCGGCGTGTGCTCTTTCTGGTAGATCGCGCCAATCTTGGGCGGCAGGCAGAAACGGAATTCAAGCAGTACGTCGTTCCGGATGGCAACCGGAAGTTCATGGAGCTATATAACGTCCAGCGCCTTACATCCAACAATATAGATCCGGTATGCCGAGTTACGATTTCCACCATTCAGCGCGTCTATTCCATGTTGCGCGGGGAAGAGTTGGCGGAAGATCTGGATGAAGTTTCCGGCTTTGAAGTGTCTGCGGTCGATGGCCGCGTTCGGGAAGTCGCCTACAATTCCGCAATCCCGATTGAGGAATTCGATTTCGTCATTACCGACGAATGTCACAGGTCCATCTATAACCTGTGGCGCCAAGTGTTGGAATATTTTGACGCCTATTTGATAGGTCTTACCGCTACTCCCAGCAAGCAGACTATCGGCTTTTTCAACCAGAATCTTGTCATGGAGTACGGGCACGACCGTGCCGTTGCAGATGGCGTGAATGTTGGCTATGACGTGTACCGGATAAAGACCGAAGTCACCGATAAGGGTTCAAAGGTCGAAGCGGGCAACTACGTCGACAAGCGCAGCCGGGAAACCCGCAAGGTCAGGTGGGAAAGGCTGGATGAAGATTTGGCTTACGCCGGCAAGGAGCTGGACCGCTCCGTAGTGGTTCCATCGCAAATTCGCACGGTCATGGAGGCATTCAAACAGGCACTGCCTGAGCTTTTCCCGGGTCGGGCCCTGGTGCCCAAAACGGTGATATTCGCCAAGGATGACAGTCACGCCGAGGATATCCTGCACATCTGCCGTGAGGTATTCGGCAAAGGCAACGATTTCTGCAAAAAGATCACTTACAAGACTTACAATTCCGAAACCAAGCGCTACGAGAAATCTGAAAGCCTGATACAGGAGTTCCGCACCAGCCCGCAGCTAAGGATTGCGGTCACAGTGGATATGATTGCCACGGGTACGGATATTCGCGCGCTGGAATGCCTGATATTTATCCGCGACGTCCGCAGCCGCGTCTATTTCGAGCAGATGAAGGGTCGCGGCACTCGCGTGCTTTCGCCCACGGAGCTTCAAGCCGTGAGCGGTGCGGAGGCGAATGCCAAGACCCATTTCGTGATCGTGGACGCCGTAGGTGTCTGCGAAAGCGACAAGACCGATTCACGCCCCCTCGAAAAGAAGCCCGGCGTTTCCTTCGACAAGCTCATGCTGGGGGTAGCGTTCGGCAAGCGGGATGAAGCGAGTTTGACCAGTCTTGCTGGTAGATTGGCACGCTTGGATAGAGCAATCAGTCCTGAGGATCGCCAGCGGATAACGCACCACACTCAAGGTGTCACGCTATCGGCGCTTGCTAATAAGCTCCTGAGTGCCTGTGATCCGGACAGCATTGCCAAAGCGGCTGCAGCCAAGGCCGCGACCGAGGGTAAGTCTGAGAACTATGTGCCATCGTCCGATGAGCTGAAAGCGGCACAGGAACTACTGGCGACTGATGCCTGCCGGCTGTTCGACGACTCGGTATTCCGTGATTTGCTCGCCAACATCAAGCAAGAAGCTGAGCAGACCATAGATAAGGTCACAATAGACAAGGTTGTAGATCAGGGATTCGACGTAGCGGCAAAGCAAAAAGCCGAAAGCCTTACCCGCTCATTCCGGGAATATATAGAAGAGCATAGGCCTGAGATCGAGGCTTTGCAGATTCTTTATAGCCGCCCTTACAAACAGCGCTTGACCGAAGAAGCGCTGCGAGATCTGGAGGTCAAACTAAAAGAAGCTCCGGGGCATTGGACTACAGATAGTCTCTGGCAGGCATACCGCCAGACAAATCCTTCCAAGGTGCAGGGTCAGGTCAAGCGGTTTACGGACCTGATTTCTCTCGTGCGTTTTGCCTGGGAGCAGGAGCCGGTGCTGGAACCTTTTGAAGAGCACGTACGCACGCGCTTCGCCGAATGGCTAAAAAATAAGCAAGCAAATGAAGCTGGGTTTAATACGAATGAGCTCAGCTGGTTAGAAAAAATGCGAGACTACGTGATTGCCAGCGGTAGTGTAGATCGGGAGCACCTAGAGGCGGATAACGTCCTTGGGCCGGTATACAAGGTTTTCGGCGAGAAGCTTTGGCCGCTAATGGATGAACTAAACCAAACATTGGCGGCATAGCCATGGCTTTGAGCATTCCTGTTTCCGAAATTGTTGAAAAGAGCAAGAACCCATTGCTTGGTAAACACGATTCTTGGGAACGCGTCCTGCTCGGGAATATTGCTAACGTTCAGAATGGATTCCCTTTTGAATCCTCAAAGTTTTCGAAGGATCGGGGCGTACCCCTAATCCGAATTCGTGATGTTGGAGCTGATGCTACAGATACGAATTACGTGGGCGAGTACAGTCCCGAGTTTATTGTCAGGGCCGGGGATTTGTTAATCGGGATGGATGGCGACTTTAAGTGCTCCCGCTGGCGCGGAGTTGATGGTCTCCTCAATCAGCGAGTATGTCGGTTAGTGCTTAAGTCCGACAAATACAGACCAAAGTTTTTGGACTACGTCCTCCCTGGCTATCTCCAGGCAATCAATGACGTCACTTCTTCAGTGACGGTCAAACACTTGTCGTCTAAGTCCATAGCTGAGATACCGCTCCCGCTACCTGCCCTAGATGAGCAAGATTCGATCGTTGCTGAAATCGAAAAACAATTCTCTCGCCTTGACGAAGCAGTTACCAATCTCAAGCGCATCAAAGCCAATCTGAAGCGCTACAAAGCATCTGTCCTTAAGGCTGGTGTCGAAGGCCGACTTGTAGAGACCGAAGCTTTAATCGCTAAACGCGAAGGGCGCAGCTATGAGACTGGTGAGCAACTTCTCGAGCGTATCCTGGAAACACGCCGTAGCCAATGGAAAGGGAGGGGAAAATACAAGGAACCTGATGCCCCTAATATTAGTGCTTTGCCCCGGCTTCCGGAGGGGTGGGTGTGGGTAACAACCGAGCAGGTCTGTAGTCCGATATCCAGCGGATCAACTCCAGTAGCTAGTGAGATGTATCCAGGAAAAGGAGAGGTGCCGTTCATAAAGGTTTATAACCTGACTTTTGACGGTAGTTTGGATTTTAGTATTAAACCTACATTCATCAAACGTGCGACTCATGAGGGGTTACTTAGTCGGTCGCGCGTACTTCCTGGCGACGTTCTGACAAATATAGTTGGCCCACCTTTAGGCAAGGTGTCGATAGCATCGGATCTTTACACAGAGTGGAATATTAATCAGGCGATCGTCACGTTCCGACCGTCAGCCGCGATAAGCAATAAGTTGCTAGCTATTTGGCTCATGTCGGCACCGATTTCGGAGCGACTTGAACGTACAGCAAAAGCAACAGCTGGACAGTTCAACCTCCAAGTTACGACCTGTAGAAAACTCGCCATTCCGCTCCCTCCTATAGCGGAGCAACTTAGAATTGTCGATGAATCCGACCGAAGATTGTCGCTTCTGCGTGAAGCTGAAGCGCAAGTAGATGTAAATCTGCAACGCGCCGAACGTCTTCGGCAGACTATTTTAGCAAAAGCATTTAGTCCGGCTAATTAATCAATTTTGAGATCTATAAGTGAACGCATCTAACGTAGTGCAAAAACTCTGGAATTACTGCAGCATTCTTCGGGACGATGGTCTTTCGTACGGAGACTACCTCGAGCAATTAACGTATTTGCTGTTTCTGAAGATGGCGGATGAGCAGACTCGCTCACCATTTAACAAGCCTTCACCCGTTCCAAAGGGGTTCGGCTGGGATTCCTTGGTAAAACTGGATGGTGATGATCTAGAAATTCATTATCGTCATACGCTCGAGGAGTTGGGAAAACGCCCCGGGCTTATAGGCATAATTTTTCGGAAAGCTCAAAACAAAGTCCAAGATCCGGCAAAATTGCGTCGCCTTGTTGCCGACCTTATCGATAAAGAGCAATGGTCGTCTCTCGACACTGATGTTAAGGGCGATGCTTATGAAGGGTTATTGCAAAAAAATGCCGAGGACGTGAAAGGTGGAGCGGGACAGTATTTCACACCACGCCCCCTGATTCAGGCGATCGTCGATGTAATGCGTCCCCAGCCAGGTGAGACCATATGTGATCCGGCATGCGGCACGGGCGGTTTTCTTCTTGCCGCTCATAGCTATATTCGTAACCACAATAAACTTGATAAGACTCAGCTCAAACGCCTCAATTCCAAGGCTCTACAAGGTGTGGAACTGGTGGACAGCGTGGCGCGCCTGTGTTGCATGAATCTTGTGCTACATGGCGTCCAAGCAGAATCAGACGCTGTAGTCCCAATCATGGTGAAAGACGCTCTGTTGGGGAAACACGGCGAATACGAAGTAGTTCTTACAAATCCGCCCTTTGGCAAGAGAAGTAGCATCACCGTTACGAACGAAGCTGGTGGGCAAAGTCGTGAGGCTCTGGTTATCAGTCGCGATGACTTCTGGGCTACTACCAGTAATAAGCAGCTCAATTTCCTGCAACACGTTTTTACGATTCTCAAGCAACATGGCCGGGCTGCTGTTGTCGTTCCGGACAATGTTCTGTTTGAAGGCGGCGCAGGCGAAACTGTCCGCCGCGAGTTATTGAAGCAGGCGGATGTTCACACCTTACTGCGACTACCTACGGGTCTCTTCTATGCCCAGGGCGTTAAGGCGAACGTGCTTTTCTTCGATAGGAAGCCTGCCCAGGAAAAGCCCTGGACTAAGAAGCTCTGGATTTATGATCTACGAACCAACAAGCATTTCACTCTGAAGACTGATCCGCTGAAATATGAAGATTTGGAAGAATTTATTAAGTGCTACAACCCTGAGAATCGCCACGAGCGCAAGGCAACGTGGTCCGAAAAGAAGCCAGAAGGGCGTTGGCGCGCATATGACTATGCCGAGCTTATCAAGCGCGATAAAGCCAGCTTGGACATCTTCTGGTTGAAGGACGAGAGTCTTTCTGAATCCGAGAATCTCCCGGTGCCCGATGTTATCGCTCAGGAAATCGTAGACGACCTTGAAGCCGCGTTGGAGCAATTCCGACTGATCACTGCCGACCTTACGCCGGGGGAAGAATCTTAGCGAAAAGTAGTCTCGAGTTGCGAGATAGCAAGGGAGTACAGCACATGAAAAACTCATTTGCTCGACGAGCGGCTACAGACGCGAGACTTCTGGCGCGATCCTGCGAAGGACTACTCGGAATCTGCGCGGGATTTTTGGCAGACGATCACTTGTCAGTTGAGGAGATTCGTTTTCTGGACGTTTGGCTCAAGGACCATTCCGAGCTGGCAGATACATTTCCGGGCAATATCATCACAGCTCGGGTAAAGGAAGTAGTGAAAGACGGCAAGATCACGGAAGAGGAGCGGGGTCACTTAGAACAGATCTTAAAAGATCTATTGGGCGGGACGTTACAGCAAACTGGTGCCACGTCAGGCATGTCGACCAAGCTACCGCTTGAAGATGGTATCGAAGTTGTAATACCCAATAAGTATTTCTGTTTTACCGGCCAATTTCTCTTTGGTACCCGCGCAGCCTGCGAGCGGGCAGTGAATAGCCGAGGCGGTGTGGCTATCAGCGGCATTCGTAAAGACTTGAACTATTTAGTCATCGGGGCGATGGCAAGCCACGAGTGGGCCCATACGAGTTTCGGAAGAAAGATCGAAAAAGCGATGGAATATAAGACGCTTGGGTGTCCAATCTACATCGTCTCCGAAGATACTTGGGTCCAATCTGTCTAGTAGCAGATATACTCGGTTGCTTCTTTCCACTCGCCGCATCCGGCGAGCTTCGTGCTCGGTGGCGACCAGGCCGTGGATATCGGGGAGTGTGTAGTCAATGACTCCTACTGATTCATTCGACTACGTTGTAGTCGGTGGAGGCTCTGCTGGCTGTGTTTTGGCCGCCAGACTCTCCGAAGACCCGGCCGTGAGCGTCTGCCTGCTGGAAGCGGGCGGGGCGGGGACCGGCTGGGGCGTGAAGATCCCCCTCGGCATCATGTTCACGGTGCCCGCGCCCTTCATCAACTGGTGCTTCAAGACGGTGCCGCAGCCGGGCCTGAATGGCCGCCGCGGCTATCAGCCCCGCGGCCGGGTGCTGGGCGGCTCCAGCGCCATCAACGCCATGATCTACACCCGCGGCCACGCCTCGGATTACGACGCCTGGGGCGTGCCGGGCTGGTCTTATAAGGAAGTGCTGCCTTACTTCAGGCGCTCGGAAGGCAACGCGCGCATCCACGATGCCTACCATGGCGACTCCGGCCCCCTGCCGGTGAACGATCTCTACACCGACAACCCCATGGACAAGGTGTTCCTGGAGGCGGCGCGGCAGGCGGGGCATGTGGAGAACCCGGACTTCAACGGCGCCACCCAGGAAGGGGTGGGGCTCTACCAGGTCACGCAGCAGAACGGGGAGCGCTGGAGCGTGGCCCGGACCTACCTGCATCCGGTGATGTCGCGGCCCAACCTCACGGTGCTTAACCACGCCCACGCGCGGCGCGTGCTCTTCACGGGCAAGCGCGCCACCGGCGTGGAATACCAGCGCCGCGGCAAGCGGGAATCCCTGCAGGCGCGGCGCGAGGTGATCCTCTCAGCTGGTGCGTTCCAGTCCCCGCAGTTGCTCCTGCTCTCCGGCATCGGCGACTCGAAGCAGTTGCAGGAATTCGGCCTCCCGGTGGTGCAGCACCTGCCAGAGGTGGGGGAGAACCTGCAGGATCACCTGGATTTCACCCTCATCCACCGCTCCAGCAGCCTGGACCTCCTGGGCGGCTCGCCCCGCGGGGTGCTGAAGCTCATCCGGCAGGTCTTCCGCTTCAGGCGCGAGCGGCGCGGCATGCTCACCACCAACGTGGCGGAGGCGGGCGGCTTCCTGAAGTCCGATCCCAAGCTCCCGGCGCCGGATATCCAGCTGCATTTCTGCACCGCCGTCGTGCACAACCACGGCCGCACCCTGGCGCACCTGCTCCACGGCTATTCGCTGCACGCCTGCGTGCTGCGCCCCAAGAGCCGCGGCCGGGTCACGCTCGCGAGCGCGGACCCGCTGGCCGCGCCGCTCATCGATCCGAAGTTCCTGAGCGCGCCGCAAGACATGGCCGTGCTGGTGAAGGGCTTCAAGCTGGCGCGCGCCATCCTCGGGGCGCCCGCCTTCGCACCCTACCGCAAGGGCGAGCTCTTCACCGCCAAGGTGCAGACGGATGCCGAGATCGAAGCCGCCATCCGCGTCCGCGCGGACACCATCTATCACCCCGCCGGCACCTGCCGCATGGGCACGGATACCGGCGCCGTGGTGGACCCGGAGCTGAGGGTGAACGGCGTGCAGAACCTTCGCGTGGTGGACGCCTCCATCATGCCGGTGCTCATCGCCGGCAACACCAATGCACCCACGGTCATGATCGCCGAGAAAGCCGCGGACTTCATCCGCAAGGCATCCTGACCATTTGAATTTGTGTCGTGCCGTGTGAATTCCGGCCCAAATCCCGCATCTTGGTCCTGGAAACAGGCCTTCCCGCCGCGGTAGCGGCAGAGGGTCTATCCCGGTACGCTAGTGGCTGTCTTATATAGCCTTCCTGGGACTTAAGGGGTCTTACATGCAGGGACGTATCTCCCGCCGCGCCGCGGCGTTCGCCGTCGCAGGCTTAGTGCTCGCCGTCGCGCCCAGCTGGGCCGCGGACGATGTCTGGGTCGTCGCCGGCCAGCCGTCGGGCGGCCAGGTGTTCAAGGTGGTGGTGGACCCCACGGATCCCGACACGCTCTACGCCATGGCCAACCCCGGCGTGTTCAAGAGTACCGATGGCGGCGCCCACTGGAGCCTCACCTTCTCCATGAACGACGCAGACGGCATAGACCTCGCGGTCGATTCCGTCCAGCCGGCGAACGTGTACGTGGCAGGCCATGACAGCGGCCTCTGGAAATCCGATGACGGCGGCGAATCCTGGAGCCACCTTGGCGGCATCACCAAGGCTCACGTGGTGGCTGTGGACCCGGTGAACGAGGGCGTGGTCTATACCATCGCCAACGATGACTTCGTCAACGGTTGCAATGTCTACAAGAGCGTGGACGGCGGCGAGAGCTGGAATCTGATCGACACCGGCATGAGCGGCCTAACCGGCAATGCGAAGGCTTGGTGCACCCGGATCGCCATAGACCCGGCGGACCCGCAGGTGCTGTATCTCTCCAGCCAGGTCGGGGATTACGACGGCTCCATTGGGGCACGGGACGGTGATGCCCTGTCCGGCCTCTACTCGAGCACGGACGGCGGCGCCCACTGGACGCAGCACCTTCCCACGCTCGCGTTCGCTGATGTGGTCGTTGACCCAAGCGATGACCAGAACGTCTATGCCGGCAGCTACGTCTCCAACGACGCCGGAGCCACATGGGCACCCATCAACACACCCGCCGCCAATTTCACGGTCATCGCGGTCGATCCCAGCGATTCCCAGGTCATCTTGGGCGTAGAAGACGCCACCATCACCGGCGTGCTCTGGATGAGCAGGGATCAAGGTGCACACTGGGACCCCGTCGCCATGCCCCATGGCAACGCGGTCTACAACCTGGCTTACGATCCGGTCACACCGGCCACGGTCTACGCTTCTTCCCAGGCCTTCGGCGTGTACAAGAGCACGGACGGAGGCTCGACCTGGGCGGAATCCACGGAGGGGCTCGCCGGTGTCTATGCGTTCAACGTACTGATGGATAGCACCGGCGACATCTACCTGGGTTCGATCGGCACCGGCATCTTCAAGAGCACCGATGGCGGCGCGACCTGGGCCATGAAGGACGATGGCCTGGATATCGGCATCGGCAGCTCAGGGATCACGACCCGTTCCCTCGTCGAGGCAGCGACACCGGGCACGCTGTATATGACCAATCAGAGCCATCTCTACAAGACCACCAATGGCGGCGATACCTGGTCGCGTATCACCAGCCGCAGCGATGGATCGATCGACATCGTGGCCACGGATCCGGAGCGGGCAGATACGGTCTATGCGGGGACCGGCGGCGGCCACGTCCTGAAGTCCACCGACGGGGGAGCCCACTGGACCCAGTCGGTGAGTGGCCTGCCCGCTGACGGCGTCTGGTCACTGGCGGTGGACCCGACGGACAGCGACGTGCTGTACATCGGCGGCTTCCAAAGCAGCCTGTCCAAGAGTACCGATGGCGGCAAGACATGGTCTCTCTCGGACACCGGCCTGGCGGGCTCGGAGGGCGTGTGGTGTGTCGCCGTGGATCCCAAGGATGGGGACAACGTGTACGCCTGCGCGGGCAACCACGGCGTGTACAAGAGCACGGACGGCGGCAAGAAGTGGGCCAAGGCCGGCGACGTACCCGATTACGCGTTCAGTATCCTCGAGGTCGATCCGCACGACCCGGTAGTGATCTACGCCGCCCTCCCGGGTTTCGCGGTATACGTCTCCACGGACTCCGGCGCCCACTGGACAAAGCTCGTCGACCCGTCCGGGTCCGCAGCCACTGCCAGCCGGACCGAAGCCATGGCGGCTTCAGGGTCGTCGCACACCGTCAGCGCTTCGTCTGGGAGCCAGTACGTGAAGATATCGGCCTTCGCCGTGGACCCGCGGTCGGAGAAGGTCTATGGCGCGGCCAGCGACCATCAGGTCTATGTCTACAGCAACTCGCATCTCCCCAGCGGCTCCGGCAGTTCCGGTTCCGGCGGTGGCGGCGGGGGATTCCCGCTGCTGGCGAGTCTTGCGTTGCTGGGTGTAGGGTTCCTGCGCCGCCGGAGCTGAGCCCGGCTAGGCCGAAACACGAAGGCCGCTCTCTTGAGCGGCCTTCTCTTTGGGTCAGGCGTTCGCAGCCTCAAGTCGCCGAGTGGCGCAGGATCACGTTCACCGCGCCGAGTTGCCGCGAGCCCGATGCCCCACCGGTCACCCGCGCCTGCTGTCCCAGCTTGTCACCATAAGAACATGTGTCAGGTGGATCCAGGAAGCCGCATCGCGGCTGCCGCGGTAGCATGTCAGTCAGCGCCATGATCATCGTGTCCTCTGCAAGCAGCCCGTCGTGCCCGCCTACCTGTAAGGGACGGCATGCTCCATGAGCCGCCGATGGGCCGCCGTCGCAGTGGTATATGGCGCGGGCCTGCTGCAGGGCGCAGCCTTCGTGCTGGTCCCCGCCCTCGGCGCGGTGTTGGAGGCGCCGCCTTACGGCTTGTCCTCCGGTGCATACGGCGCACTGTTCCTGCCGCAGATGGTGGGCGCGATCCTGAGCGGCTTGCTTGCCGGCAACCTGCGCCGGCGTTGGGGCGCGAGGGGCAGCTTCCGCCTGGGGCTCGGCTGCAACGTGCTGGCCGCGGCCCTGCTCGCCGCGAGTGTGCTGTTCGCCGGCCGGGATACCGCCTATGCGCTGCTGCTCCTGGAGACTGCTCTGCTGGGGCTGGGTTTCGGTCTCACCCTGGCGGTGATCAACGATCTCGCGACGCAACTCTTCCCGCGCGCCACCGTCGCCGCGGTGACGGTGCTGAACGCCGTCATCGGCGGCGCGACCGCGTTCTCGCCGCTGGTGCTGCGCGGTCTCGCCAGCGTGGACTTGTGGTGGGCGTGGCCGGTCACCTTGAGCGTCCTGTTCCTTGGCGCCGCACTGGCTTCGATGGTCCTGTCCGGCGAGACGCAGACGACCGCCGATGAGTCCGGCTGGCGCTGGCGCCCGCTGCTGCCGTTCGCCGCGGCAGTCCTGCTCTATGCCGCCGTCGAGGGCACGTTCGGCAGTTGGGCGGCCCTCTATCTCGGTCTGCACGGCGGGTCCGTGGGTGAAGGGGCATTCGCGCTAACCGCTTTCTGGTCCGCCATGACGGTCCTGCGGCTGGGCTTGAGTGCGGTGCGCGGACACACGCGCATCTTCTACCTCGCCTCGCCGGTAGCCATGGCTGCCTGCCTGACGGCCATCGCCTTGGCGGCTGCGCCCCATATGTTGGTGGCACTGTTCGCCGCGGCGGGCGCCGCCTGCGGCATCTTCTATCCTTTCAGCATGTCCTTCGCGTTCGCCACGTTTCCACGCTCGGCCACCCGGGTGGCCGGCTTGCTGGTGGCGGCACTGATGGTGGGCGAGGGCCTGGGCTCCTATCTGCCGGGGTTCCTGCAACATTGGCTGCCGATGGATGCGGTCTTCGGGGTCTCCGTGCTGTGGTGCCTGCCCCTGTTCGTGCTGGCGCTGCTGATCACAGGGAAGAAGAGGGTGGTCAGCGGGTGACGAGAGGCTTCGCGGGATGCAGATGAGCTGGAGTCAGGCGTTCGGCAGCCTGGCGTTGCCGAGATACCGCAGCACCACGCTCACGACGCCCAACGCGGCCAGGCCGAAGAGTGCCAGGAGCTGCCGGCCCGAGAGCGCGCCCAGGAAATAGAACACCACGAACCCCACCGTGCCGGCAGCGATGATGCCGAGCATGGCGAGAGCCCAGGTTTCAGGGGAGGGAGGGTTCGCCCGTGCCATTAGGCGGAATAGAATTCCGCCCGGGCGAACGACCGGACATGGATGTCCGGGCTGGAAGGCACACCAGGGACGGGTGATAGGTAAGCAGATGAAAAAGAAGAATATTGCATCGCGCAGTAGTTCTTACCGCGAGCGGAAACCTTGCAACAGGCTCTTGAGACTGAGATCCACCAGCTGGTCCGCCGGGATCATGGGCATACCTTCGACGTGGTCGGCCATGCATTCCACACGTCCCGTAATGATTAGGGACGTCAACCCGTGCACGTGGGACCAGATGGTGAAGCCGTCCAGCTCCAGGTGGCCCTGGCGCATGAAGCCGCTCTTCTGCATCTCTTCCAGCATGCCGGTGAGGGCGTGGAAGGCGCGGTTGCCTGCGTCCTTGATCTCGGGGAACTTGAAGCGCTTCGCCGGCAGCTCCTCGCCGGAGAACATGAGCTTGTAGAGAGCGGGGTTGTCGATGCCGAACTGCACGTAGGCCTGGCCCATCTGCAGGAACTTCTGCTCGGGATCAGCCACCTTGCCGATGGCGGCTTCCAGGCAGTCCTTGAGCTTGTCGAACCCGGAGATCGCTATCGCCACCAGCAACGCTTCCTTGTCGGTGAAGTGGGAGTAGAGGGCAGGGGCGCTCACGCCCACCCGCTTGGCGAGGTCGCGCAGAGAGAAGGACTCGCCGTCCTTCTCCATGAGCTTGAGTGCACCCACGACCAATGCGTTCCGCAGGTCGCCGTGGTGGTAGGCGTTCTTGATGAGGCGCATGGGACACATTATAGATAGGCCTCTTTGCGGCCCGGACGTCGCGCCGGGGCGGGCTCAAAAAATTGTCTCGTAAATCTTGACACCGTTAAGTTCATGAGAGCACACTCTACGCCCCCAACTTAACGCTGTCAAGATTGAGGCACCCATGGCCACCCGCATCCCCCCGCTGCCCCTGCTTTTCGCGCTTATCTCCACCTCCAGCCTGGTGGCCGCCTGCGGCCATGAGGCCAAGGGGGAGGTCCCGGCCAAGCCCGTGATCGCCGCGCGGCTCATGCCGACGGACACCACCGCCCGGGACAAGTACAGCGGCGACGTGCACGCCCGCTACGAGTCGGCCCTGGGGTTCCGGGTGCCGGGCAAGATCGTGGCGCGACAGGTGAACCTGGGGGACTCGGTGAAGGCCGGCCAGCTCCTGGCCAAGCTCGACGCGGCGGACGCCGCTCTCAACAAGGATGCAGCCGAGGCAGCCCTCACCGCCGCCAAGAGTGCCTACGAGACCGCCCAGCGGGACCTCGACCGCTACGCCTCCCTGGTGAAGAGCGGCGCCGTGAGCCGCTCCGCCTTCGAACACCAGCAGGACCTCTTCACCTCCGCCCAGGCCAGCTACCAACAGGCCCAGCGCGCTTACGATCTGCGCGGCAACCAGCTCGCCTACACCGAGCTGCGCGCGGACCACGACGGCGTGGTCACCTCCGTGGATGCGGAGGCAGGGCAGGTGGTGGCGGCGGGGCAGACGGTGATGAGCCTCGCCTGGTCCGCCGGCCGCGAGGTGTACATCGACGTGCCGGAGAACCGCATCGGCGAGTTCAGCGGCGCCAAGGACATCCGCGTGAGCCTCTGGGGCGTGGAGGGCAAGAGCTACGCGGGCACCGTGCGGGAGAAGTCCGCCTCCGCGGACCCGGCCACACGCACCTTCCTCATCAAGATCGCCCTCGCGGGCGCGGGCCCGGAAGTGAAGCTCGGCATGACCGCCGCCGTGAACGTGGCGGACGCCGTTGACCCGGAAGAACTGTTGATCCCCCTGAGCGCGCTCTACCACAAGGACCAGTCCGCCGCCGTGTGGGTGGTGGACCCCAAGACTTCCCTGGCGGTGCTCAAGCCCGTGCAGGTGGGCCGCTACACGGACGAGGGCGTGATCATCGCCTCGGGCCTCGCTGCCGGCGACACGGTGGTACTGAAGGGTGTGAACGAGCTCTATGAGAGCGAGCCCGTGAAGCCTGCCGCGCCCGCCGTCGAGACCCGCGTCGCGAGCGCACCGCTGTGACCGGCGGCTTCAACCTCTCGGAGTGGGCGCTCCGGCACCGCAGCCTCGTGCTCTACGCCATGATCGTGACGGCGCTGCTGGGCCTCCTGGCCTACAGCAAGCTCGGCCAGTCCGAGGACCCGCCGTTCACGTTCAAGGTGATGGTGGTCAAGACCCTGTGGCCCGGCGCCACGGCGGCCCAGGTGCAGCGTGAGGTGACAGACCGCCTGGAGCGCAAACTCCAGGAGACCGAGAACCTGGATTTCCTGCAGAGCTACTCCAAGCCCGGCGAATCCCTGATCTTCTTCAACATCAAGGACTCGGTGCCCGCGAGCGCGGTGCCCGGCACCTGGTACCAGGTGCGCAAGAAGCTGGGCGACATGGCCGGCCAGCTGCCCCAGGGCGTGGTGGGCCCGTTCTTCAACGACGAGTTCGGCGACGTCTACACCAACATCTACGCCCTGGAGGGCGACGGCTACAGCTACGCCGAGCTCAAGGACTACGCGGACAAGCTGCGCGAGCAGCTGCTGCGCGTGCCAGGCGTGGCCAAGGTGGACTACTTCGGCGAGCAGCCGGAGGTGATCCACGTGGAGATCTCCAACCGCAAGCTCGCGACCTTAGGTGTGCGCCCACAGGACGTGGTGGCGGTGCTGCAGGCCCAGAACGCGGTGCTGCCCGCCGGCAACTTCGACGTGGGCGGCGAGCACATCAGCCTGCGCGGCAGCGGCCAGTTCCAGTCGGTGGAGAGCCTCAGGGAAGTGACGTTCCGCGCCAACGGCCGGCTGCTGCGCCTGGGCGACATCGCCCGCATCAGCTCCGGCTACCAGGACCCGCCGGAGCAGCAGCTGCGCTTCGGGGGCCGGCCGGTGCTGGGCATCGGCGTCACCATGCAGGCGGGCGGCGACCTCATCGACCTCAGCAAGCACCTGACTCCCGCCATCGCCTCGTTGCAGCAGCGCCTGCCGGCGGGCTTGACGCTCCACAGCGTCACGGACGCGGGCGTGGCGGTGCGCCAGTCCGTGGGCGAGTTCCAGGAGGCGGTGGGCGAGGCCATCCTCATCGTGCTCATCGTGAGCCTCTTGAGCCTCGGGCTTCGCACCGGCACCGTGGTGGTGATCGTCATCCCATTGGTGCTCGCGGCCACCGCGTCCCTGATGTGGGCCTTCGGCATAGGCCTGCACAAGGTGTCTCTCGGTACCCTGATCCTGGCCCTGGGCCTGCTCGTGGACGACGCCATCATCGCGGTGGAGATGATGTCCGTGAAGCTGGAGCAGGGTTACGACCGGGTGAAGGCCGCGGCCTTCGCCTACACCTCCACCGCGTTCCCCATGTTCACCGGCACCCTGGTCACCGTGGCCGGGTTCCTGCCCATCGCGCTGGCCAAGTCCAGCGTGGGCGAATACACCCGCTCCATCTTCCAGGTCTCGGCCATCGCGCTGCTGGTGTCCTGGGTGGCTGCCGTGGTGGTGATCCCCTATCTCGGGTTCAAGCTGTTACCCGAAGCCCATCAGCACGCCACCCCCTGGTGGCGCACCTGGCTGGAGCGGCGCGCCCCGGCCCTGGCCGCGCGCCTGCCCCAGCCGGGCGAGCGCAATGACGAGCACGACGTGTACTCTACGCCGTTCTATGCACGCTTCCGCGCGCTCATCGCCTGGTGCGTGGGGCACCGCCGCAAAGTGCTGGCCGCCGCGGCGGGCCTGTTCGTGCTGGCGGTGGCGGGCTTCACGCTCATCCCGCAGCAGTTCTTCCCCTCATCTGACCGGCATGAGCTCCTGGTGGACCTGCGCCTGCCGGAAGGCGCCTCCTACGAGGCGACGCTGCGCGAGACCCAGCGCATGGAGAAGTTCCTGGCCACCCAGGAGGGCATCGACAACTACGTGAGCTACGTGGGCGCGGGCTCGCCGCGCTTCTACCTCAACCTCGACCAGCAGCTCACCCAGCGCAACTTCGCCCAGTTCGTGGTGACCACCCACTCGGTGGAGGCTCGCGAGGCGCTGCGTCCCCGCGTCGAGGATGAGCTGGCGAAGGACTTCCCGGGCCTGCAGGGCCGGGTGACGCGTCTGGAAAACGGCCCGCCGGTCGGGTTCCCGGTGCAGTTCCGCGTCTCGGGCGACGACATCGCCACGGTGCGCGGCATCGCGGCCCAGGTGGCGGAGGTGATGCGCGCCAACCCCGACACCATCGGCGTGCAGTACGACTGGGACGGTCCCGCCAACAAGAGCGTGCACCTGGAGATAGACCAGGAGAAGGCGCGCCTCCTCGGCATCGGCAGCGACGACCTGGCCGCGTTCCTGAACATGTCCCTCACGGGCTACACCGCCACCTACTACCGGGAAGGCGACAAGCTCATCGGCGTGGACCTGCGCGCGCCTGCGGCGGAGCGGGCGGACCTGGGGAACCTGGGCAACCTCATGATCCCCACCGCCGCCGGCAAGTCCGTGCCGCTGGCCCAGGTGGCCAAGCCCGTGTACGGCCTCGAGTACGGCGTGATCTGGGAGCGCGACCGCCAGCCCACTGTGATCGTGCGCGCCGACACCCAGGGCGGCGCCCAGGGCATCGACGTGACCAACGCCATCGACAAGCAGCTCGCGGACATCCGCGCGCACCTGCCGCTCGGCTACCGCATCGAGGTGGGCGGCTCCGTCGAGAACAGCGCCAAGGCCCAGGACTCCATCAACGTGCAGATGCCGGTGATGCTGTTCGTGGTGTTCACCCTGCTCATGATTCAGCTGCAGAGCTTCTCGCGCACGTTCATGGTGCTCCTCACCGCGCCGCTCGGACTGGTGGGCGTGAGCGGGGCGCTGCTGCTCTTCGGCCAGCCCTTCGGGTTCATGGCCATGCTCGGCACCATCGCCATGTTCGGCATCATCATGCGCAACTCCGTGATCCTGGTGGACCAGATCGACCACGACATCCGCGAGGGCCATCCGCCGCTGGAGGCCATCGTGGGCGCCACGGTGCGCCGCTTCCGTCCCATCAGCCTCACCGCCGCGGCTGCGGTGCTGGCGCTGATCCCGCTGCTGCAGAGCGACCTCTTCAGCCCCATGGCGGCGGCACTCATGGGCGGCATCACCGTCGCCACCATCATGACGCTGTTCTTCCTGCCGGCGCTGTACGCCGCTTGGTTCAAAGTCCCGGTGCCTGCTTCGGCGGAAGCGCCGGAGGCCGCCCTGCCGCAGGCAGGTTGAGAGAGGGGAGGGGCTATACAGTGTCTGCTCGCCGTGTTCGACTGCATGGAAGTGTTGTGCCGGGACTCCCTGTCACAAAACTGACATATACCCCCCTCCGGGGGTAGCGAACCCAACGCGCATCCCATTGGGGCAGATACCAGGCTTGGCGGGCTTCCTTGTAGGCGGCTACCCGCCCACCTAACATAGAGCCCTCTGAAAGGGATTTGTCTAAGGGGTCGTCCATGGATATGCGTATATTCCCGCGCCGTGCGGCGGCGTGCGCTGTGATGTGGCTGTGCGCGCTGTCGGGCTGTTCGTCACAGCCGCACCTGGGCTCCGTCCAGCAGCGCCACATGGGCAAGCCGCAAATCGTCTACGTGCGTGCGCAGGATGTCATCGAGGTCACCGACCCGCTCGGCACCCACATGGCGCATGTGGGCAAGTTCGTCACGCTGAATTTCCTGTTCGGCGGAGTGGGGGCAGCCGCGTACTTCGCGGGCAACCAGTATTCCGGAGGCATGGACGATGACATGGAGCGTTCGGCGGGGCTCTTCAGCGCCCAGCACTGGCCGGACCGCGTCCAGGCGGCGATGGAGCAGGCGGTGGCCGGCGTATCGGCGCTCAGTACTGCTTCGCACCGGACGCTGGACCGGAGTCCCAACCTCGCCGAGATGCAGCAGCTCGCCGCCCGGACCGATGCGGACAGCCTGGTGTTCCTCATCCCCGAGATGCAGATGGCGAGCGAGGGGGATGAGCTGAGGATGACGGTGCGGGTCGTGGTGGTGGGCAATTCCCTGCACCATGCCTGCCGTGACTGCGGTTTCGCGCCCGCCGGCGACCAGGCGACTCCCATCATCGCGGATCACGAACTCGAAGTGGACCAGTCGCTGGTGGCGGTGCCCGGCGGCGCCACCTGGGAAGAGCAGAAGCAGTCAGGCCACAACCTGCACGGCCTTACGGACGCGGACTACGCGAGGTTCTGGCTGAAGGGCGACCCCAAGCCGCTGGTGAGTTTCCTGGATGCGGCGTTCCCGGACCTTCAGGACACGATCACCATCTACCTGGGCGGCGACGCCCCCGCGCCCCGGCCTCTGCCCACCTTGAAGATGGTGGTCTATTGACCGGGCTTAAGGCCTGACCGCACAAAAAAGGGGCGCCTTGCGGCGCCCCAACTCGGAGAACCCGGGTTCCCCTCGGGGTTCAGAAGAACGGATAGCCCGGCAGCAGCGACAGGTTCTGGAACGTGCCGTCCGGGTCCGGTCCCAGCAGGAAGTAGAGCTTGCCGCCTACCGGGTCGATCTCCACCGGTGAGCTGCCGCCCGCTTGCTGCACGTAGCCCACGCTCGCCGGGGCCCAGCCGTAGGCGAGCGCATTGCAGGCATCCGCCGGCACGCCGCTGATGGCGGTGCCGGTGAGGCCCACGGTCTCGATGGCCGCGAGGCTGCCGCCGCTGCAAGGCGCCGGGTTCGGGCTGAAGAGGTACACGAAGTCCCGCTCGATGATCGCGGCGGCGCCGCTGGGCCGGAAGCCGCCCCACAGGTCGTCGCCGATGCGGGAGTTGGCGTAGGTGGTGGCGACGCTGCCGTCGCCGTTGGCCACCACCGCGGTGAACTGCACGGGGCTGAAGCTGAAGTCCCGCACGTCGATCCAGTAGCGCCCCGCGATGGTGTAGCGCAGGAAGGCGTTCTGGTTCGCGCCGCCGCCCGCCACCAGCACCGGCGTCTGGCCCACGGGGCCGGCCTCGCTGAGCACGATCACGTGCTGGAAGCCGGTGCTCATGTCCACCTCGTTGAGGCCCAGGTGGCCGGCGGAAGGCCCGTCGCCGCCGAGACCGGCGCACTCGCCGCCGCTCGCGTCCGCGTAGACCGCGCTGGGGGCGCCGCCGGCGAGGGGCGCGGTGTAGACCGCGTAGCCCGTGCTGGTGGGCTCGGCGAACAGCAGCACGCCGGTGGCCGGATCCGTGAAGGAGCCGCCGGTGAAGCCGGTGCAGGGCGAGCTGTCCGCGTAGCTGAAGCTCGTCACCAGACCCGAGGCCGTCATGGTCACGCGGTAGAGCGCGTCGGTGTGGTTGGTGCCGTCGTCGCTGGGCGACACCAGGAACGCGACGCCGTCCTGCCGGCCAAGGACGAAGGGCGCGGGGCCGGCGGGCGGGCCCACCAAGAGCGTGGTGTGGCTGCTGAAGTTGGCCTTGTAGGCGTCCACCGAGTTGCCGGTCCACACGACCCAGCGCACGAAGCTGTCGTCGGTGGGGTCGGTGAACGCGCCGAGCACGGTCCAGTGGGCCGGCTGGATCATGGGCGCGGTGCTGGCATCGGCGCCGGCCGGGATCAGCCAGGTCTGGGTGCCGAGACCCGAGGCGCAGTCGTTCACGGAAACGACCGGTTCCACCACCGCCTGCACGTAGGCCTTGGCCGCGGCGAAGGGCCGCTCGTCCAGGGCCGTGAGGCTGCACAGCTCGGCGTAGCTGCCGCTGCTGTACTGGGCCACCGGCTGGATGCGGTGCAGATCCACCTTATAGAGGTGGCCGTTGAGGCCGTAGACCAGCATCTGCGGCTGCACGTTGGTCGCCATGTGGCTCACGGCGTTGTAGCTCCAGTCGTCCAGCACCGCCACCTGGCCGCCGGCATCCAGCACCTGGTTGGTGATCTGGTAGGGCGGGTTGCCCAGATGGTCCGTGTCCGCCAGCCACACGCCCTTGTCGCCGCCGGCGCCGAGCGTGAGCGTGAAGGGTACGTAGAAATGGTTCGCCGCCGCGGCGCCATCCGCCAGCAGTAGCGTGACCGCGGCCGCCAGCAGGCGGCGCAGCATGGATGAACTCTTGCGCATGGGTCTCTTCCTCCCTGGTCGGTCTGCACTCCACCCGAGGGATACCCGTCGCGCCGCAGACGGTGCGCGTGTTCCGAATTCCATTTGGGTCCCCCACTCGGACTTCTTCGAGTCCGCGTCCTTTATAGGCGGCGTGAGGATGGAGGGCTATCGGCCAGGAGCGCCCAGGGGTGTAAGACGCGACTTACCCCACCGGATTATGGGTAACTGCGCTTATGTCCGGTGGCGGAGGGGAGAGAGAGGTCAGGTGAAGAGCTTGCGCCAAGCTGAAAGTTGGCTGCTGTCCGAGCCGTTGCCGTCGATCTCGATGCCGAGCAGGAAAGCCTTGTCGTTCCGATCCGCGCCGCTCCAGCGCGTCTCGCCCCGCAGGTGGAAGGAGTCCTTGTGGCCGGGCACGTGGATCACGATGTCGATGCGCTCGCCCGCCTCCAGCGCCTGCTTGAGCTTGAGCTGCAGGCCGGCAGCGGAGATGTCCACGGTGGTGCAGTAGAGCGTGGAATGAGCCGGGTCGGCGGCGGTGGCTTGGCGGTGGATGACCGCGCGGTCCTGGACCGGCTTGCGTGCGTGCTTGCGGCGTTCGTCCGTCATTGTGGTTCTTGGTTCCCTGACACTCTCCAAGTTAACCGGGGCCGGCGGGCGCCACAAGCGCCGGCGGGGAACGCGGGAAAAACCGTGGGGCATGGATCCCACGCCTGCCCCGGCTGCGCAGCCTCATTGATACACCAGTACCCCCGCCAGGGAGTCGTCCATGTCGGAGACGCCGAAATAGAGGCGGCCGTGGACGGTATCCAGGCTCGCCAAGCCGGCGAGCTGCAGCGTGGCGCCGCCGCAGCGGCGCGTGAGCTGCATTTCATAGAGGTTGATGATGGGGTCCGCGGCGGTGAATGTCCCTTCGTAGCTGCAGCCATCGGTGTCGGTGCCGCTGTAGCTGCCGTCGAAGTCGACGGTGAGCAGCAGTATCCCGTGTCCCGGCAGCGATCCCTGCATGATGCCGGTGAGTTTCGCCACGTCCGGCGGATCGAAGGACACCGCGTCGTCGTAGTCCAGCGAGAAGAACCCCTCGAGGCTGCCGCAGGAGTACTCCGCGAACAGGTTCGCCGCCGCCACCGCATCACCGTCCAGCGCGCCCTGACAATGGGAAGCACCGCCCGGCAACGCGCCGCCGAGGGCGGCGTAACCCTCCAGGGACGTCTGCCAGCCGGAACTCGAATCGGGCAGGTCAGCGATGAGCTCGCGGCCCGTGGCGGTCTCCACGATGCGCACCTCGCCCGTCTTCGAGACCAAGGCCACCGCCTGCCCCGTGTGGGCGCCGTAGACCAGCTCGCCGCTGTAGTAGCCGGCGGGACTCGGCTGGACGGTGACATCACCGGCGGCATAGTCGGGGCTGCCGCAGCCGGCCAGGGCCGCGAGCAGTGAGGCCATGCATATGCAAGGAAACTGCTTCTTCACGTTCCCCCTCCTGGCATGCCCATCCAGTGTAGCCCGGCTGTGACGCAGCGCACGCGCCTGGGGCTGACCCGGACGGGGAGGCTGGTATCATGCCCTCCCGGGTCCCATCCTATAAGAAGGCATACTCCCGTGTGGAAGTGGCTCAAGGGCTCGCAGGTCAGCACTGAGATCCAGACCGGCGAGACCACGGATACGACGCTGATGCGCCGCGCCCTGGCGGCCGGCCTCAACACCATCACCGGCCACCGCCGCAGCCGCGTGCTGCATGCCTACGCGCAGTCCGCGAGCTCCAGCGTCGCCGGCATGCGCGCCATGGTGGCGAGCGGCGTGCCGGTGGACTCCCTGAACCACGACGGCGACACCGCGTTCCTGATCGCAGTGCGCAAGGGCCGCGAGCCCCTGGCGCGGGTGCTGATCGAGCTCGGCGCCAACGTGAACCACCAGAACCGGGCGCGCCGCACCGCGCTGCACGAGGCGGCCCAGCAGGGTGCCATGAACCTGGTGCGCATGTGTCTCACCTTCCGCGCACGCCTCGACCTGCAGGACGTGAACGGCAACACCCCGCTGCACCTCGCCGCCGCACGCACCCACGTGGACGTGGTGGAGTTCCTGATCCGCGCCGGCTCCCGGCCCGACACCGTGAACCGCGCTGGCCAGACCTCCTTCGCGATGGCCCACGAGCCCTTGCAGCGCAAGATGACCACCTGGTGGCTGGAGACCAGCACGCGGCTGCCGCCGCGGCGCTGACCGCGTTTCCCCTGTGGAATAAACCCGCCGCTGCCGGGGTCTGACTCCGCATGCATGCCCGTCATGCACGCGCCGTGCGACACTGGCGCGGCTCGTCCAACAAGGGGGATAGGGAATGTCCAGGATGCTCATCTCGTTGCTGCTGCTCGGCTTCGCCGCGGCGTCCATGCCCGCCGGCCATGCCGCCGATGCGCCCGCGCCCCAGGCCATGAGTCTCTCGATGCAGCAGATGATCCCGCTGCGCGACGGCGTGCACCTCTCGGCCATGATCTGGAAGCCGGCGGCGATGCCCAAGCCCCTGCCGGTGGTGCTGGTGATGACGCCCTACATCGCGCAGGAGGGCCAGACCCGCGCCGCGAAGTTCACCCGCGCCGGCTACGTGTACGTGACCGTGGACGTGCGCGGCCGCGGCGACTCCGAGGGCGTGTTCCGCCCGCTGTGGGGCAACGGCCCGGACGGCGCGGATGTGGTGGAGTGGCTGGCGAAGCAGCCCTGGTGCGACGGCCGCGTCACCATGCACGGCGGCTCCTACCGCGGCATGGTGCAGTGGCAGGTGATGGCCGAGCACCCCAAGCACCTGGTGGCGGCCATCCCCACCGCCTCCGTGTACCCGGGTCACGACTTCCCCGGCGCCCACGGCATCGAGTTCTCCTACGACGCGCAATGGCTGGCCTTCACCAGCGGCCACACCAGCAACGGCGACATCTTCGGCGACAGCCGGTTCTGGCTCTCGCGCTGGGTGGATGCCTACGAGGCGCGCCAGCCGTTCTCCACCCTGGCGGACGAGGCGGGCACGAACCGCGGCGCATTCCTCGAGTGGGTGGACCACCACGGCTACGACGCTTACTGGGCCGCCTATAACCCCAAGCCCCAGGACTACGCCGGCATCGACATCCCCATCCTCACCATCACCGGCTACTTCGACGGCGACCAGCCGGGCGCGATGCGCTACTACCGGGAGTTCATGCGCAACGCCTCGGCCCATGCGCGCTCCCGCCACTACCTGCTGATGGGTCCCTGGGACCATCCCGGCACCCGCTATCCGCAGAAGAAGCTCGGCGGCCTCAGCTTCGCCGACAACTCGGTGCTGGACATCGACCAGTTGCAGATCGACTGGCTGGATTGGGTGCTGAAGGGCGGCAAGCGCCCTGCGGCCCTGAGCGACCAGGTGAACTACTACGCCTGGGGCGAGGGCGCCGACGAGTGGCGGCACGCACCCTCGCTGGCGGCGCTGTCGTCCCACAGCCTCAAGCTCTACTTCAGCTCGCCGGACGGCGCGGCGGACGATCCCTACCACGCGGGCCGGCTGGTACCGGCGCCGGCGGCGGACGAGCCGCCGGACGGCTTCGTCAGCGATCCCGGCAAACTGCAGGACGCGGCCGCGCTGCTCGCGGAGCAGGGCGATGACTACCTCACGAATCCGGTGGATGCATCCGGCGGAAACCGCACGGTGTACGTGAGCGAGCCGCTACAAGAGGCCGTGACCCTGGCGGGCTATCCGCAAGTGGACGCCAGCATCTCCGTGGATGCGCCGGACGTGGACATCGGCGCTGAGCTGCAGGCTCTGCTGCCGGACGGCAAGACCGTGGTGCTGGACTCAGACCAGCTGCGGGCGCGCTTCCGCAAGGGCATGGACCGGGAAGTGCCGGTGACGCCGGGCGTGGTGGACAACTATGTGTTCGACGGGTTCTTCTACGTGGTGCGCCGCCTGCCCAAGGGCACGCGCTTGCGGGTGGTGATCTTCCCGCTGGACAGCCCGTATTGGGAGAAGAACTTCAACGGCGGCGGGCGGCAGGGCTACGAGACCGCGGCGGACGCGAAGGTGGCGCACGTGCAGCTGCACCTGGATGCGGCGCACCCGAGCTTCCTCGAGTTGCCGCTGGCGCCCTGAGCGCAGACACCGGAAGTGGGGGGGGGGGGGGGGGGCGG
>DASVOS010000007.1 GCA_036383255.1 Gammaproteobacteria bacterium
GGTGGCGGCGGACGTGGCCGCAGCGGCGGCGGCGGTTCGCGTGGCCGCCGCTGATCATTTCGCCTGGCGCTACGCTACGGTCTTCACTATCTGGCTGGTCTGGGAAGTCTATTGGGGCGTCTCGGCCCGCGGCGTGAAGCGCGCCGCCTCCAAGGAATCCCTCCTCACCCGCGTCCCGGTGCTCATGGGCTTGCTGCTGGGCTTCGTGCTGCTGCTGGCGCCCTGGTGGCTGGGGCCTTTCTTCGGCCGGCGCATACTGCCGGATGACAGGCTTCTGTATGCGGCCGGCGTCTTCCTGTTGCTGTGCGGCGTGTGCCTGGCCTTCTGGGCGCGCCACACGCTAGGGACCAACTGGAGCGGCCGGGTCACCATCAAGGAAGACCATGAGCTGGTGACCCGCGGCCCCTACCGTTTCGTACGCCATCCCATCTATACCGGTGTGCTTTTCGCCTTCACGGGTACGACCCTGGCTCTGGGGTGGATGGGCGGTCTCTTCGCCATCGCCCTGATGCTCGCCATCTTCGCGCACAAGATCCGGCTGGAAGAGAGGGTGATGGAGCAGCATTTCGGCGCGAAGTACGCCGATTACCGCAAGCAGACCAAGACGCTGATCCCCTTCTTGATCTGATGCCTACGGCATCAATTCCGCAAAAGTCTCGATAGAAGGGGCGAGCCGCACTGCGGCGAGCGACCCGCCAGGGATGGCGGGGCTGGAAGGCGCGCCAGGGACGGCAGGTCCGCCTAAGGCATTAGCTCCGCAAAAGTTTCGATGGACGGAAACTCCGCGATGTCCCTGGCTGGGCGCCTGGAATCAGGCTTGCGCATGGCCACGATGTGGCGGATCCCATAGCCCCGCGCCGCCCGCAACACCGCCAGGCTGTCGTCGGCGAATAGGGTGCGGTTCGGGTCGAAGGGCTCGGCCTCCTGAAGGCTGTGCCAGAACTCCGCCGTCTCCTTGGGGTTGCCCAGGGAATGGGAGGAGATGATGTTGTCGAAATGCGCGTCCAGGCCCGTGCGCTCCATCTTCATCTCCAGCACCGGCGCGTGGGCGTTGGTCACCAGCACCAGGCGCTTGCCGGCGGCCCGCACCGCCCGGAGGAAATCCTCCGCATGGGGCAGCACCCGGATCAGGTGATCCACCTCGCGCTTCAGTGTCACCACGTCCATGTCCAGCTCACGGGACCAGTAATCCAGGGAATACCAGGCCAGGGTCCCCTCCACCGCCCGGAAGCGCGGCGTGAGCGCCTCCAGCGCCGCCTCCTTGGACAGGCCCAGACGCTCGCCGTAGCGTAGCGGGATGTGCTCCAGCCAGAAGTGGTTGTCGAAGTGCAGGTCCAGGAGCGTGCCGTCCATGTCCAGGAACACGCTCTCGACTTGCGACCAATCGGGGAGGCTGTGGGTGACGGGCTGCATGGAGCCGGTATCATATACCGCCCTCCCGCCACCTTACCCCCGAGGCCCGCGTGAACGCCGACGAGAAGCTGCTCAGCCCCCTGCTCGACATCGCCCGCTCCGCCGGGCAGCAGATCATGCAGGTGTACGGAACCGACTTCGGCGTGGCGACGAAGGCCGACAAATCTCCGGTCACCGACGCGGACCTCGCTGCCCACAAGGTCATCGTGGCGGACCTGAAGCGCATCACGCCGGACCTGCCGGTGCTGTCGGAGGAGTCCGCCGGCATCCCCTTCGAGGAGCGCCGCCGCTGGGGCAGCTACTGGCTGGTGGATCCCCTGGACGGCACCAAGGAGTTCATCAACCGCAACGGCGACTTCACGGTGAACATCGCGCTGATCCAGGACGGCGCACCGGTGGCGGGCGTGGTGTACGTGCCGGTGAACGGCCTCTCCTACTACGGTTGCGTGGGCGTGGGCGCGTTCCGCCGCGACAAGGACGGCCAGGCCGCGCCGATCAAGGCCAGGAAGCTCGTGCCCAATGCGCCCGTGAAGGTGGTTGCGAGCCGCTCCCACCGCGGGCCGCTGCTGGACGGTTACCTGGCGAAGCTCGGCCCCCATGAGACCCTGTCCCGCGGCAGTTCCCTGAAGTTCTGCCTGGTGGCGGAAGGTGCGGCGGACGTGTACCCGCGCCTGGGCCCCACCTCGGAGTGGGACACGGGCGCCGGCCACGCGGTGCTGCTGGCCGCCGGCGGCCAGGTGATCGGCATGGATGGGAAACCGCTGCCCTATAACAGCAAGGACTCGCTGCTCAACGAGCACTTCATCGCATATGCCGATGGCTCGCGGGACTGGCGCAGCTACCTGTAAAAAAAACGCCGGCCTGAGGCCGGCGTTTAATTTTGCGGCAGCCCGACCCTTCAGTCTTTGCCGAGCATGCCGTCCTTGAGGTCCGAGGTGGGGGGATTCGGGCCCAGGAACACCTTGAGCAGAGCCTTGTGGAAATCCTCACCGGGGACGGTGCCGCGCAGCGTCCCGTTCCAGCTCACCTGCGTGCCCTGGCCCGGGACGTAATCCATGGTGATGACATCGTCCTTCTTGCTGTCGCTGAAGAAGCCGATGAACTGCTCCACCTGGTCATGCAGGGCGGCATAGCCGTCCTTGTTGTTGCCCTTGAAGTCGTCGTGCCAGGCATCGGCGAACTGGCCCTTGTCCACCGCGTAGATCATGTGCATCAGGATGCGATCCGGGCCGGCCGCGGCGATGATGGCGTCCGCATCTGTGCTCTTCTGGGGCAGGTAAAGGCCGCCCACGTAGATCTTGATGAAGAACTTCTTGCGCAGGCCCACGCCGTTGAGCGTGAGGGCGGTGTTCGCCACCTGGGCGGTGTCGGGCACGTCCACGCCGGCGAGGGTCGCGGCTCCGGCACTGGAACAGAAGGCGAGGCCCACGAGGATGAAGGCGGTCAGGCGCATGGCTGGGCTCCTGGATGGGATGGTCCTGTGCACGACAGACTAGCACTTTCGCCTGCCGAACACGGCTTTTGACTGTGCACCTGCCGGCCGGTGGCGGGTTAAAATCAGTGCATGCCACGACCTTGTTCACTGCTCGCCCGGGCCCTCGCCCTGGCATCGTCCCTCCTCTGCGGCCAGGCCCTGGCCGATCCGGGCGCGGACTACGCGCGGGTGTACGCGGCCCACGACTTCTTCACCCTGCGCGCCATGGTGGCGGCGGACAAGGGCCCGGACTCCGAGCAGAAGCGCTTCTACACCGCCGCGGTGCTCTCCGCCTTCAACCAGCCGGCGGCGGCGAACCGGCTCATCGATCCGATGCTGGCCAACAACATCGACACCGCGCTGATGCCGTTCCTGCTCAAGATGCGCATGCAGAACGACCGGCAACTGCACGATTATGCCGGCGCGCTGGATACGGCCCGCACGCTCATCGATCTCTACGAACGCAAGGGAGACCCGCGCCTGGCGGACGCGCAGAACGACGCGCGCCTGCTGGGGGCCCTGAGCGGCACCCCCGCGCTGCAGGTGCGGCACAGCGGCGACTCCCACATCATCCTGGCGCCGGACGGCAAGCGCGGTTACTGCATCCCGGTGACTATCGGCGTGGACCCCTGCTATGCGCTGGACAGCGGCGCGAACTTCTCGATGCTGATCCGCTCGGAAGCCGAGCGGCTCAAGCTCAAGATCATCCCCGCCGGCGTGCAGGTGGGCAGCAGCAACGGCTCGGTGGTGACAGCGGACGTGGCGGTGGCGCCTTCCATGCTGCTCGGCAACGTGCAGTACGACAACGTGGTGTTCCTGGTGATGCCGGACGCGGCCTTCACCTTCGGCGACTTCCAGATCCGGGGACTCTTGGGCTACCCCGTCTTCGCGGGGCTCGGCGCGGTCAAGGTCGGCCGCGGCCACGTCATCGACGTGCCCAAGGACGCGCCCACCCGCCGTGTCTACAACATCGCGCTGGACGGCAACGACATCCTCACCAAGATCCAGGTGGGCGACCACGAGGCGCTGTGCCGCGTGGACACCGGCGCGGACCGCACGGTGTTCTACAAGTCCTACTACGACCTGTACAAGGACGACATCGAGAAGGCGGGCAAGGCGCACTTCGCCCGCAGCGGCGGCGCCGGGGGCGTCAGGTCCCACAAGGCCTATCGCCTGCCGAGCCTGCAGTTCAAGCTGGCGGGACGGCGCGTGAACCTGAACCGGGTGGACGTATACACCGACAAGGTGCTCCCGGAGGACTACATCCAGTGCAACATCGGGCAGGATGCGTTCCGGGATTACCGGTCCTACACGATCAACTTACAAGCGATGGCACTCACCCTCGACTAGCTACTACGCCTGTAAGTGCGCCTTGAAGAACTTCAGGGTCCGTTCCCACGCATCCTTCGCCGCTTCCGGCTGATAGTTGTCCCCCGAGGGGTTCGCGAAGGCGTGGCCCGCGCCCGGGTACTCGTGGATCTCGGCGTCCACCTTGGCGGTCTTGAGCGCCTTCTCGAACTCCTGCACGTCCGCCACGGTGATGCCCTGGTCCTTCTCGCCGAAGAGGCCCAAGAGCGGCATCTTGAGGGTGGCGAGCTTCGAGACATCCGTCTCCGGCTGGCCGTAGTACATCACCGCCGCGTCCAGCTTGTCCGGCAGCAGCAGCGCCGCCTGCAGCGCCCAGCCGCCGCCGAAGCACCAGCCCACCACGCCGGTGCGGGCGGTGTGCTCGTGGTCCTTCAGGTAATGGTAGGCGTAGGTGAGGTTGGCCTGGGCCCGGGTCTTGTCGTTGTACACACGGGTCACCAGCGCCCGTGCTTCTTCCGGGGTCTGCGCGCTATCGCCGCCGTACAGGTCCACCGCCAGCACCTCGTAGCCCTCGCCTGCGAAGCGGTCGGCGGTGCGGCGGATGTTGTCGTTCAAGCCCCACCACTCGTGCACCACGATGATCCCCGGCAGCGGGCCCTTGGCGCCGGCGGGGCGCGTCAGGTAGCCGTAGATGGGCCGGTCGCCGATCTGGCCGTAGGCCACGCGGCTGCTGGTCACCGGCTTCGCCGGCTTCTCCACCGCCACGGGGCTCGGTGCGGGTGTGTCATGGGCGTGCATCCCCGCCATGGCGGCCATGTACTGCTGGTCGGTCATGGCGGCGAAGGCAGTGGGAGAGAAGAGGAAGCAGACGAGGGGCAGCAGCAGGCGACGCATGGGACTCTCCTTGTGGGGTTCAGTCTCCCGTGTACACACAACCGGAAGTGCAGGTTTCCGCAATCACGACTTTCGACAGTTGCGGCAGCGTGGGCTTGAGCCTGGCCCAGATCCAGCGGGCGAGGTTCTCGCTGGTGGGGTTGTCCAGGCCCGGCACCTCGTTGAGGTAGCGGTGATCCAGGGCCTCGAACACCGGGCCGAACGCGGCCTTCAAGTCCGCGAAGTCCATGATCCAGCCGGTGCGGGCGTCCACCGGCCCGGCCACGTGGACCTGCACCTGGAACGAGTGCCCGTGCAGCCGGCTGCACTTGTGCCCTTCCGGCACGTTGGGCAGGCGGTGGGCCGCTTCGATGTGGAAGACCTTGTATATCTCCATGCCCCCATTATCCCCGCGGGGAGCGGCGTCCGGAAGGGGCGTGTTAAAGTTGTGGGCTGACGGTGGGGTGAGCATGGCCAAGGACGCACGCAAGATCCGCGAACAGATCATCCAGCTCAAGCTGGAGCACCACGACCTGGACACGGCCATCATGCGCCTGGCGGCGGACCCCACCAGTGACGAGCTGCAGATCTCGCGCATGAAGAAGCGCAAGCTCCAGCTCAAGGACTACATCGCCCGCCTCGAGAGCATGCTGATCCCGGACCTGGACGCGTGATCGACCTGCACACCCATTCGGCGCACTCCGACGGCACCCTGGTCCCGGAGGCCCTGGTGGCGCTCGCCGCCGGGCGCGGCGTGAAGACCCTGGCCCTCACGGACCACGACACCCTGGCGGGTCTGCCCGCCGCCCGCGCTGCCGCGGCCGGCACTGGCTTGAGGCTGGTGAGCGGCGTGGAGGTTTCCGTGAGTTGGCAGCACAAGGCCCTGCACGTGGTGGGCCTCGACGTGGACCCGGGCCACCCTGCGCTCACGGCAGGCCTCGCACGGCTGCAAGAGGTGCGTGACGCCCGTGCCGTGGAGATCGGCAGGAAGCTGGAGACCAAGGGCATCACCGGCGCCTACGCGGGCGCCCTTGCCCTTGCAGGCGTGGCGCGGCCCACCCGCACCCACTTCGCCCGCTTCCTGCACCAGCAAGGCCACGTGAAGGACGAGGCCCAGGCCTACCGCAAGTTCCTGGGGCGCGGGAAACCCGCTCATGTCTCCGCCACCTGGGCGAGCCTGGAAGAAGCCATCGGCTGGATCCATGCCGCCGGCGGCCAGGCGGTGCTGGCCCATCCCTTCCGCTACGGCCTCACCCGCGCGTGGCTGGTGAAGGCGCTCACGGCGTTCAAGCAGGCGGGCGGCGATGCCATGGAAGTGGTGAGCGGCCGCGGCAACCCGGATGAGTTCCACGTGGCCCTGCATCTCGCGCAGCGCTTCGAGCTGGCGGCTTCAGTGGGTTCGGATTTTCATGCGCCGGCGCCGTATTCGCAGCCGGGCGTGAAGACAGAAGAACTGACGATGAACGTCCCTAAAATTTGGGAACGGTTCAGGAACTAAGCGGCGACGTAGACCCAGGCCTCCGTGCCGGACCGCAGCTTCACCTTCACTCGCTTGTAGGCATCCGTCTCATAGCCGTCCGCAGCAGCAAGTTCTGCGGGCGTGATCTCGAACACCACACCGTCTATCTCGTCGGAAGGCTTCCCCGGCACCAGGATCTTGTGGACGCTGAGACCGCTCTCGGCCAGCACTTCCGGATCCGTGATCTGCACCGTGGAGAGACGCCAGCCCGTGAGCACGTCGGCGCGCCCTTGTAAGCGACGGCCGAAGTTGGCTAATTGGACGGACTCTTGCTGAAGAGTGCCGTACGAGAATAGCTTCTCGCTGGCAGCGCTCATTCGACGGACGAATTGGAAGTTTTCTTGATGGTCTGCTTGAGCTGATCGACTGAGACCGTCGCCATGATGGCATCGGACTGATCTTCGGTGCGCTCGGAGTCCAGCCAGTCGGTTCGCGGCGCGGCCTTCGCGCCCAGGGACTGGAAGTCGAACTGCCGCGGGTCCAGGAGGTGCTCCGGCACCACGGTGGAGAGGGCCGAGAAGATGGTCTGGGTGCGGCCCGGGAACTTGCGCTCCCACTCCTGCAGCATGGCCTTCACGGCCTTCCTCTGCAGGTGCTCCTGGGAGCCGCAGAGGTTGCAGGGGATGATGGGGAACTGCTTGAGCTCCGCGTACTTGGCGATGTCCGCCTCCTCCACGTAAGCCAGGGGGCGTATCACCACGTGGCGGCCGTCATCGGAGAGTAACTTGGGCGGCATGGCCCTGAGCTTGCCGCCGTAGAAGAGGTTCAGGAAGAACGTCTCCAGGATGTCGCCCCGGTGGTGGCCCAGCGCGATCTTGGTGACCCCGTTCCCGGCGGCGAAACTGTAGAGCGCGCCGCGGCGCAGCCGCGAGCACAGGCCGCAGGTGGTCTTGCCTTCCGGCACCACCCGCTTCACCACGCTGTAGGTGTCCTGCTCCAGGATGCGGAACGGCACGCCCACTTCGGTCAGGTACGCGGGCAGCACGTCCTCGGGGAAGCCGGGCTGCTTCTGGTCCAGGTTCACCGCCAGGAGCTCGAACTCGACCGGCGCGCTGTCCCTGAGCTTCATCAGCATGTCGAGCAGCGTGTAGGAATCCTTGCCGCCCGACAAACACACCATGACCTTGTCGCCGGCCTCGATCATGTTGAAGTCCTGGATGGCCTTGCCCACGCCGTGGCGCAGGCGCTTCTCCAGCTTCTTTTGGTTCACTGACGGCTTCATAGGGCCGCTATTCTACTCGACGCGGATGGGCCCTAGTCGGAACCCCCGCCGGCGCCCTTCGAGCGCAGGTCCAGGCCGCTGCGGGTCTCCGGGTAAGGGGTATCCATCAGCCCCTCCCAGACGAGCCGGTTGAAGCCCACCGCGTCCACCCGATCCTCGCTGGAGAAGTCCATGCCGGCGGTGAGCTTCGCCCAGTAGGCGCCGTCGTGGGTGGGTTTCGGCGCGGCGGCCTCGGCCTTCGTGCCTCTCGGGAACGGCAGCTTGGTGTTCTTCACCAGGAACTGGGAGGGCACGGCCTTGAAGCTCCACTCCTTCCGGTCCAAGTCGAACACGCTGGTCATGGGACGCTCGTTGGCGTCGAAGATGCTGAGGTGGTCGATCCCGAGGATGTCCTCGATGGTGCGCAGCATGTTGACCGTGGTGTAGAACTCGCTCGCCACCGCACCCTGCTTCACGTAAGGGCCCACCACGTAGGCCGTGCTGCGGTGCGCGTCCACATGGTCCGGGCCGTCCTGGGCGTCGTCCTCGATGACGAAGATGAGGGTGTTGTCCCGGTAGCGCGGGCTCCCGGCCACCGCCTGGATGAGCAGGCCCACGGCGTAGTCGTTGTCCGCCTGCTGCAGCTCCGGCGTGTTCACCCCATCCAGCGCCCGGTCGAAGGCGCCCATGTGGTCGCCGGCGAGTCGCACCAGCGAGAGCGCCGGCAGCTTGCCGTCACGCTCGAACCCGGCGAACTCCCGCTGCCATTCCCGCTCCCGGTAGAAGTCCGGGAACGCCGCGTCGAAGCCACGGTAATAGGGGTCGGTGATGCCGATGAGGTCGGTGATCGCCGGGAACGCGAGCTTCATGTGCTTGGCGTAGGGGTTGCGCTCCGGCGGCACGAAGGCCTTGCTGTCTGGCTGGTAGCGCGCGCCGTCGTCGTCCATGCCGTAGTTGCGCACCGAGAGCCCGGCGCGCAGCGCCGCGCTCCAAAGATAACCTTGCTGCTTCCTGCCGCCGGGGCCGTCCATGCCCGCCACGTCCGCCGTCCCCGGCAGGATGTCCGGGTCCTGGGGCGTCTCGGGATCGACCTCGAGGCGCGACTTCACGTCCGGCACCGCGATGTCGATGTTGCGGTTGAGGGCGAAGGTGTCGTCCTGCATCCCGCGGCCCGCGTAGGCGGGCGCCACGGTCTTAGCCCCCTGGTCGCTCTCGCGCGCCGCCGTGCTCCAGGGCCAACCCTCGCCGCTCACCTCGCCGGAGACGTAGAAGTTATCCAGGTCCACGAAGCCCGACGCCATGGCGTGGAAGTTCGGCGTAGTGGCGGCGCCGAACTCTACCAGGGTGGGATCGCCGTTGCCCTTCCCCAGATCCCCGAGGATCTGGTCGTAGGTGCGGTTCTCCTTGATGATGTAGATGATGTGCTTGATGCGCGCGTGCAGCGCCGCCATCATGGCCTTATCCGCCGGCGTGGGCTGGCCGCGGAAGCCGTCGTTCGCCATCACCTGTTCCGTCAGCGTGCCGAGTTTCTCGTCCGAAGGCAGCGGCAGCGTGAGGAACCCCGCCTTGGAGAGCTGCAGCACGTAGTGGTTGTTCGCCCCGGCCTTCACCGGGTTCACGCGGTGGGTCGGATTGTCCGGATTGGCTCCCGGCTTGGAGCGGCTGTTCACCACGTAGAGCCGCGGCTGCAGGCGGCCCGCCGCCACCGCCTGGGGATACCAGCCGGTGGGGATGAGCCCGATCACCTGCGGCTTCGGCCCGTCCAGCGCCACCACCGCCACCGCGTTGGTGCCGCCGTCCGTCACGTAGAGCCGCGTGCCGTCCGCCGAGAGCGCAAGGCCGTTGGGCGCCACGCCGCGGTAGTCGAAGGACGCGCTCACCACGCCCGGCGGCGCGAGCACGGGGATGGCATCCATCTCACGGTTGGTGGCCGTGTCGATCACCGCCACCACGTCGCTGTTGTCGCAGGCCACGTAGAGGTGCTTCTGCGGCGCGTCCAGCAGCATCTGCACCGGCGTGCCCTTCAGGGGGATGCGGCCGGTGAGCTTCGGCGCGGCGCCGATGTCCACCACGTCCACCTCGCGGTCCCGCTGGCTGCCCACGTAGGCCGTGGTGTCGCCGGCCACCGCCACCCAGAAGGGGTTCTCGCCGCCGGGAGTGCCGGACTTGCCGCCGGACTTGCCGGGGCGCAGGTCCACTTCGCCGGTCACCTTGCCGCTCGCGAGATCGACGATGGAGACGGAGTCGTTGTAGTAGTTCGCCACCACCAGGCGCCGGCCGTCGGCGGTCACGGCGAGGCCCGCCGCCACCGGCCCCGTGAACAGGCCGTTGCCTTCCTTGTGGCCGAGCGGGATAGGCGGCCGGGGTTCCGCCCAGGCGCCACCCGAGTACTCATAGGCGTGCACCACGTCGTCCCCGCCGCCGGAGACGTAGAAGTGCCGCCCGTCCGGGGCGAAGACGATGCCGGCGAAGGTGTTGGGTACCTGGATCACCTGGGTCTGCACCGCCTTCGGCTGGCTCACGTCGTAGACGAAGACGTATTCGTTCGAGCTCTTCGGGTCTGGCTTGCCGGTGGCATTGTTCAGCACGTTATAGCCGGTGGTGAGGACCAGCAGGGTGCGGCCGTCCGGGCTCAGGGCCTCGCTCATGGCCTGGCCGGCGGTGTAAGCCGGGAAGTCCTTGAGATGCGGGTTCAGGGACTCGAAGCTCGCGCCGGGCGCGGCCAGGGGCGTGATGAACTGGCCCGTGGGCAGCCGGTCGCGGTCATCATCGTCGTCCGCGTGCAGCGCCAGAGAGAAGATGGCCATGCAGCCCATGAGGACATACCCGCAGATCTTCATCACAACACCCTCCTGGCAGCGGTCCCGGCCGATATCGGTTATAAAGATACTGCTCCTTGTGACCGTTTTGCCCGGCAGGAATTCGCCGTCCGGAGGGGTTTTTCCACCGCCCCGGCTGCACCTGCAATAACCGGACAGGAGCCTGGGTCCTCCCTTTATACGGCCACGTGGAGAACGCCTTTGATCCGGTCAGCCCCTGCCCTGTTGTTGCTGCTGAGCACCGGCGCCCTCGCCGCACCCCAGACCATCGTGAGTCCCGCCGCCAAGGTGAGCCTGCTGGAGCTCTACACCTCGGAAGGCTGCGACAGCTGCCCGCCGGCGGAAGCCTGGCTCTCGGACCTGCAGGGGGACGAGCGCCTGTGGAAGCGCGTGGTGCCGGTCACCTTCCACGTGGACTACTGGGATTACCTCGGCTGGCGCGACCCCTTCGATAGCCACGCCTACACCCAGCGCCAGCAGGCCATCGCCGCCGCCGCGGGCGGCAAGACCATCTACACGCCGCAGTTCGTGATGGACGGCAAGGACTGGCTGAACTTCTTCGACCACCGCCCGCTCACGCTGGACGGCGGCTGGACCGTGGGCGTGCTCTCCCTCGCCGCCGACGGGCGCAAGGTGACGGTGCACTTCGCCCCGCAGAAGGCGCGGGACGACCGGCTGGAAGTCCACGTGGTGCTGCTGGCCTTCGGCGTGGACGTGCCGGTGGGCGCCGGCGAGAACCACGGCAAGACCCTGCGGCACGACTTCCTGGTGGTCTCGGACACCCATGGGCCCCTCGCCGCCAAGGGCGGCGACTACGAGGCGGTCATGACGCTGGCGCCGCCGCTCGCGGCGGCGAAGGCCACGCACTATGCGCTGGCAGGCTGGGTCTCGCGCCAGGGCGACCCGGAGCCGATCCAGGCGGCGGGCGGGATGCTGAAGCCCTGAGCTACTGCTGCTGGCAGGTGATGGACTTGCTCTCGCCGTTGCTGAGGTAGTGGCCCCGCACCGGCAGGCTGGTGTCCGACTGCAGGGTGCACACCGACATGATGTCGCCGATGGTGGCGGCATCATCCATGTCCGCTTCTATGGCGCTGCCGTGGGCGGCGCGCAGCTGCTTCAGCAAGTCGGCGTAGCTGTAGACCGTGCCGTCGTAGGAATACTGACCCTGCGCCACGAACTTCACCTGCAGCACGGGGCCGCCGGGCGTGGGGCCGGAGGCGCAGGCGGCGAGCAGCGCCAATACGGCAGCAAGAGCAAGACTGCAGATCTTCATCTCATTCTCCTCGACGCAGGATGCTGATCAGGCTGTCACTGCCTAAAGCATACCAGCACGTCGGCTTGACCAGGCCCGCCCTTTCAGCGGCGCCAAAAGAATTGCACTAAAGCGTCGCGAGCCGAAGCAGAGCGAGGCGCACGAGGCGAGCGGGAGGGAATGCACTCTTAGTGTGCATGACCGACTGCGAATCCGAAGTGCAACGACGCTATGCGAGGCGCAGCAGCTTTAGTTGCAGAACAGCTCGCGCTTGTCCTTATCCACGGTGATGAACATGATCACCTTGGTGAGCAGGGACTGCCGGAGCTGGCAGACCTTGGCCTTGTCGGCCTGCGAGACCACGGTGCCCATGTCCACGATCACCCAGTCTATGGGCTTGTCCTTGTAGACCGTGTGCAGGGTGTCCACCAGCGCGTCGTAGACGTAGGCTTTCTTGCCGAACTGGAACACGCCCTGGCCGAGGTACTTCACCTGCACCTCCACGTCCTTGCTGGCGTGGGCCACAGGCAGCAGGAGGGCGGCGAGGATCAGCGGGACGATGCGTCTCATGGGTCTTCCTATGCGGTGGCTTTCGCTGTCTTCCTGGGCTTCACGGCCTCAAGCTTCACCGGCGGCTTGGCGGAGGCCGGCGCGAGGTCATACATGCTGGTGAACTGCGCCTTGTCCGCCATGTAGCCCAGCACCTGGTCGAGCGGTGAGAACTTGTTGACGCCGGTGGAGAGCTCGATGTCCGAGGCGCGGAACTGGCAGGGGTGCTCGTAGCCCGCGGTGTGGGCCAGCGCCACCAGCTCCTTGCGGAAGCCCTTGAGGTAGTTCGCGCAGCGGATGGCCTTGATGTCCACGTTGAGGCCCGCCTGGCGCCACGCGCTCATGGTGGTGATGCCGGTGGGGCAATGGCCGGTGTGGCAGCTCTGGGACTGGATGCAGCCGATGGAGAGCATGGCCTCGCGCGCCACGTTCACCATGTCGCAGCCCATGGCGAAGGCCACCACGGCCCGGTCCGGGAACCCCAGCTTGCCGCTGCCGATCCACACCACGTCCTTCGAGACGCCCTGCTTCTGGAAGATCTGGTAGACCCGCGCGAAGCCGATCTTGAACGGCAGCGAGACGTGGTCCGCGTAGGTGAGCGGCGCGGCGCCGGTGCCGCCCTCGCCGCCGTCGATGGTGATGTGGTCCGGCCCTTCCTTGCGCTTCTTCATGCGCTGGGCCAGCTCCTCCCAGAAGTCCGTGAAGCCGATGGCGGACTTGATGCCCACCGGGAGTCCGGTGCGGTCCGCGATGCGCTCGATGAAGTCGATCATCTCGTCCACGGTGCCGAACTCGGCGTGGGCGTTCGGCGAGATGCAGTCCTTAAAGGCTGACACGCCGCGGGTGGCGGCGATCTCCGGCACCACCTTCACGCCCGGCAGCACGCCGCCCTTGCCGGGCTTGGCGCCCTGGGAGAGCTTGAGCTCGATGGCCTTGATCTGCGGGTAGCGGGCGCACTTCTCCGCCAGCACGTCCATGGAGAACTTGCCGTCCTTGCCGCGCACGCCGAAGTAGCCGGTGCCGATCTCGAACACCACGTCGCCGCCCAGGAGGTGGTAGGGGCTCAAGCCCCCCTCGCCGGTGTTGTGGAAGCAGTGAGCCATCTTGGCGCCGAGGTTCAAGGCCGAGATCGCGTTCTTGCCCAGCGAGCCGAAGGACATGGCGGAAATGTTCACCACCGAGGTGGGGCGCCAGGCGTGCTTGCGCTTGTGGGTCGCGCCCAGCACCTTGAGGCAGGGCACGGCGCTGGGATCGCCGCCGATGTGCACGGCCTTGTCCTCCGGGAAGGGGAAGGCCTTGTTCTTGATGATGGGATAGCCGACGGAGTACTGCTGCTCCTCGGTGCCGAAGCCGAAGAAGTTGTTCTGGCCCTTGGAGGTGGCGTAGACCCAGGTGCGCTCGCTGCGGTTGAAGGGCAGCTCTTCCTTGTCGTCCGCCACCCAGTACTGGCGCAGCTCCGGCCCGATGAACTCCATCAGGTAGCGCAGGTGCCCGATCACGGGATAGTTGTGGGTGATGGCGTGGCGCTGCTGGCGGATGTCGTAGAGGGCCACGATCCCCAGGAAGACCAGGATGCCGCCGACGATCCAAAGGAAGATGAGCATGACCCCTACCCCGCTTGGTTCCCTGGCCTAAGCATACCAAGCCAGCGGTCCCAGGCTTCGACCGTCCCGCCGGAGCCGATATTTCAGGGTACTTAGAATTCCCTTTTGAAGACCAGTCTCACGCCGCGACGGGCACCGGTGGTCCCGATGATGGAGAACGAGCCCGTGGGGTCCACGTAGAACGTGAGGCCGACATAGGCGCCGGTGTGCCGGGCCGCCTCGAACCCTGCCTTGCGGCCGGGATTGGTATCGGTCTCGGTGCCGCCGTCGAAGCCCTGGTAATAGCCGCCGAAGCCGAGCCGCCAGCGCCCGGCCTGCAGCAGCGGGCCGAAGCTGGCCCAGGTCTCGTACCAGGTAACTTCCGACTGCGCCGAGGCGAACCCCACGCTGTCCACGTCATGCCAGGTGTAGGAGAACTCCGCCGCGAGGTTGAAGTAGTCGCCGCGGCTGCCCTGGTAGCGTCCCAGCACGCCGAGGTAACGGCCGCTGAAGTCCAGCGGCGCAGTGGGCGGCTCGCCCTGCGCGTCCCAGGTGAGATAACCGCCGTGCAGGCCGAAGGTGACGTCGTCCGCCAGGGGCTCCTCGAACGCGACGCCGTAGCGCCCCACGTGCCCCTCGTGGTCGCCGTCGGCGTAGCGGAAGCCGGTGGTGAAGCGGCCGATGTCGAGGTAGGTATTGCCGCCGGCGTCATACAGGGAATCCGCGCGGGCGGGGGCGACGACGAGCGACGCGCACAGCGCGAGGAAGGGCAGGGATCGAAGGGGGTGCATGACCCCAATGATATACTGCGGACATGCTCCGCATCGTCTTGGCCGCCTCTTTGCTGCTCGCCGGTCCTGCAGTCTTGGCCGACGATGCGCCCCGCGCCTCGCTGCATTACAGCGACCTCAAAGGCTACCTGGACCGCCTGGATGGCCTGAAGGACCTGGATCATCTGACGGCCGCCGCGAGCATCAAATCCGCGCAAGCCGCCGTGAAGCCCCAAGACATCAAGCTCACGGCAAAACTCAAGTCCGGCCAGGCGGTGGACATCCCCATCGACTCCGACGGCCGGTTCACCCTGCCCTCCTCGCCTGAGCTCGAGAAAGAGGACCCACTGTTCGTGAGCAACCAGCCCAAGGGCACCCTGGGGCTCAATGTGAAGTTCGATATCAAGACGCCCACCAGGCTCTCAGATACCTACGCGAGCCTCATGCTTGGTGCCACCCAGTTCAACGAGGCGATCAGGCGCCAGGGGTTCATGGCCTCCATGTTCGGGCCAAAGGTCGGGGGCCTGCTGATCGCCTTCGACTCCGGCGGTCACACGCTCACGCTGCATACGACCAAGGGAGACCGGGTGCTGAAGAGCGCCTCCCTGGCGGAGGCCCAGAAGCACCTGAAATCCATGAAGCTGACGGAGGACTCGGGCAAGCGCACGTTCATCTACGTGCCGCTGGACGACGACCTCTTGGACGAGGACCCGCCCGCCGTCCTCGATGCGCTGCCGACGGGCGTGATACCCGCCATCTGAGGCTTCCGCGACTTCCGCCTCCGACTGATCCAGGTCAAGGCGGTCCCCGTCCCGCCGGGCTATAAAAAGGCTGGTCCGCAAGGCGGAGGAAGCCATGCCCGTGAACCCGATCAACGCCCTGCGCCAGGAGCACGGCAACATGCGCAGCGTGCTGGTGGTGGTGCGCGACCAGCTCGCCGTCCTGGAGCGCGGCGGCGTGCCGGACTTCGTGCTGCTGGCGAACGCCATGCACTACATGCGGCGCTTCCCCGGCCTGGTGCACCATCCCAAGGAGGATTTCATCTTCGCGCGCCTGGTGGCGCGCGCGCCGGACATGCGCGAGGCGGTGGAGCACGCGCGCCGCGAGCACCGGGAGATCTACGAGCAGGAAGAGTGGATCATCGAATGCGCGCTGAACGCGCCCAAGCCGGGGACCACGGCCCGCGGCCGGCTGCTGGACATCGGGCGGGCCTACCTCGAGTCCCAGCGCAAGCACTCGGAGCGGGAGGAGCACGTGCTGTTCCCGCGGGCGGAACAGGCGCTGACCGCCGCGGACTGGGAGGACGCGGAGCGGCAGTTCGGGATGGTGGATGACCCGCTGTTCGGCCGCAACCCGGGGGAACGCTACGAGCTGCTCTATGAGCACCTCATGCAGCAGACCTGAGCCGGATCACGGGCGCCGGTAAGCGACCTTGCCGCCCACCAGCGTGTAGAGCACCTTCGTCGCCGGGATGTCCGCCTCGGGCACCGTCAGGATGTCCTGGGACAGCACCGTGATATCCGCATACTTGCCGGCTTTAAGCGACCCCAGCTTGCCCTCGGTGAACGTGGCGTAGGCGTTGTTCCAGGTGTAGGACTTGAGCGCCTCCTCCCGGGTCATGGCCTGCTCCGGGTAGAACGGCGTGCCGTCGTTCTTGGCGCGGCGCGTCACGGCACAGTAGAAGTTCGGGATGGGATCCTCGTCCTCCACCGGCACGTCGGTGCCGTTCGCGATCATGCCGCCGCTGGCGATGATGGCGTGCCAAGCGTAGGCGCCCTGCTTCGCGCGTTCTGCACCCAGGCGTTTCACCACGTAGGGCGCATCCGAGCACTCGTGGATGGACTGCATGGAGGCGATGACGCCGAGCTTGCCGAAGCGCGGGATATCGGCGGGGTCCAGGTGCTGCACGTGCTCGATGCGCCAGCGCTGGTCCTTGGCCTCCGGGTGGGCGGCGAAGAGCGCCTGGTACACGTCCAGCACCTCGCGGTTGGCCCGGTCGCCGATGGCGTGGGTGGTCACCTGGTAGCCGGCCTTGAGGGAAGCCTCGGCCCAGGCGCGGATGTCATTGGGCGCCAGCACGCTCACGCCGGTGCTGCTGGGCAGGTCGTCGTAGGGCTTCAGGAACCAGGCGGTGTGGGTGCCCAGCGCGCCGTCCGAGTACACCTCGCCCACGGCCCGCACCGTGAAGTGGTCCTGTGCGTAGCCGATGATGCGATGGTCAGGCAGGAAGCGCTGCAGCTGCTCCAGGGGCGGATACTTCTGGTACTTCGCGGCGGCCGCGAGGCCCATGTCGTCGCCGCCCGGGTCCACTTCGGCGTAGAGGCGCAGCGGCAGGCCGCCGTCATGCGCGAGCTGCTTGAGCGCGTCCAGCGCCGCGAAGCTCTCGCCCTGGTCCACGAAACTGGTGATGCCCTTGGCGAGCGCGTCCGCCGATGCGAGCTTCGCCGCCTCGCGCAGCTGCGCCACGTTCTGCTGCTCGCCGGCGCCCTGGATAGCGGCCTGGTAGGCCTGGTGAGCCGGGTTCATGGCGTTGTCCCTCAGGAAGCCCACCGGCTCGCCGGCGGCGTCCTTCACGATCTGCCCGCCCGCCGGGTCCGGCGTGCCCTTCTGCACGCCGATGAGCTTCAGGACCACGCCGTTCACGAAGATGCCGTGGCCGCTGGCGTGCGTGAGCATTACCGGATTGGCCGGCGACACCTTATCCAGGCTCGCGTGCAGCGGCAGGCCTTCCACGTTGGGCTGCGGCGGATGCGTCCACTTCTCCTGGTGCCAGCCGCGGCCCAGGATCCACTGGCCGGGCTTGGCCTTCTTCACCGCCGCCGCCACCAGCGCCACCACCCCGTCCCAATCCTTAGTCTTGGTGAGGTCGAGCTGCTGCAGGGACTGGCCGAGCTCCAGGAAGTGGCCGTGGCCCTCGATGAACCCCGGCACCGCCGTGCCGCCATGCATGTCCACGACCTGGGTGGCCTTGCCTATATAAGGCTTGATGTCCGCCTCGCTGCCGACGGCGAGGATGCGCCCGTCCTTCACCGCCAGCGCCTCGGCGCTGGGCTGTTTCGCCTCCAGCGTCACCACCTTGCCGTGGATGAGCACCAGGTCGGCTACGGGCGCGGCGCCCGCCGCTCCCGCGGCAAGAGCAGCGGACAGGAATACGGCGATGCGGCGCATGGGCGGCTCCTTAGGCAGGATCGTGTTCGTAATCGGCGGGGCTAGTCTGGTCAGCCGCTTCCGCGACCTTGAGGGCACGGAACGCGAAGGTCAGCACCACGGCGATGATGAGGTTCACCAGCACCGAGTAGAAGGCGGCGTAGCCCGGCAGCGTCCAGTCGCCCAGGTGCAAGGGGAAGGTGGGCTTGAACTGCTGGGACACCACCATCCAGGTGCTGAGGACCATGCCGAAGCCCCAGCCCAACGCCAGCGCCCAGCGGTGCAGCCAGCGGGTGTAGAGGCCGATGACCACCGTGGGCAGGGTCTGGATGATCCAGGCTCCTCCCAGGAGCTGCAGGTTGATGGCGAACTGGGTGGGCACGAACAGGATGAACGCCAGCGCCCCCACCTTCACGATCAGCGAGAGGAGCTTCGCCATCTGCGCCTCATCCGCCGGGGTGGCGTCGGGGCGCAGGTACTCTTTATATATGTTGCGGGTGAAGAGGTTCGCGGCGGCGATGGACATGATCGCGGCCGGCACCAGCGCGCCGATGGCGACCGTGGCGAAGGCCACGCCCACGAACCAGTCCGGGAAGTACTCCAGCATCAGCGCCGGCACCGCGAAGTTGTTGTGGTACCTGGCGAAGTAGCCGCTGTAGGCCGGGTTGTCCTGCACGTGGGCCACCACGGCCACGTAGCCCAGGAACGCCAGCAGCGCCAGTGCCAGGGAATAGGCCGGCAAGAGCGCCATGTTGCGCTTGATGACGCTGCGGCTGCTGGAGCTCAGCAGCGCCGTGACGCAGTGCGGATACAGGAACAGCGCCAGCACCGAGCCCAGCGCGAGGGTGGCGTAGGCGCCGTAGGCGCCAGTGTTGTGCTCCGTGGGCGGCGCGAGCAGGAGCTTCTCCGGCGCGATGCCGGCGAAGATGGCGCCGTAGCCGCCGAGCTTGGCGGGGATGACGGTGATGGCGGCGATGACCGTGATGTAGATGAGCAGGTCCTTCACCACCGAGATCAGGGCCGGCGCGCGCAGGCCGCTGGTGTAGGTGTAGGCGGCGAGGATGATGAACGCCACGATGAGCGGGATGTCCCCCGCGAAGCCCGTGTCGTTGAAGCCCATGGCGGCGATCACCACCTGGATGCCCACGAGCTGCAGCGCTATATAAGGCATGGTGGCGAGGATGCCGGTGATGGCGACCAGGAGCGCCAGCAGCGGGCTGCCGTAGCGGCCGCGCACGAAGTCCGAGGCGGTCACGTAGCCGTGCTTGTGGGCCACAGACCAGAGCCGCGGGTACACCACGTAGACGAAGGGGTACAGCATCAGCGTGTAGGGCACGGCGAAGAAGCCGATGGCCCCGGCGCCGAACACCAGGGCCGGCACCGCGATGAAGGTGTAGGCGGTGTAGAGGTCGCCGCCCAGCAGGAACCAGGTGACGATGGTGCCGAAGCGCCGTCCGCCCAGGCCCCACTCGTTGATGTGGTTCAGGTCCGCCGCGCGCCAGCGGGCGGCCACGAAGCCCAGCACCGTGACCAGGGCGAACAGGAGGCAGAAGACCGTGAGCGCGGGCCAATTCATATCTTGGCCTTGTAGGCGGCGCCCGTGACGGCGGCCGCCACGACGATGAGGACGAACTGGAACCAGTAGAAGAAGGGGATGCCCGCTATCGAGGGTTCGACGCGGTTGAACAGCGGCACGCAGATGGCCGCGAAGAACGGCACGAACAGGATGATGTACCAGACGATGCGCTTGCCCCGGCTGGGCTGCGGTGCGGCCATGGCTTGCTCCCTTCGGAAGGCTCCCCAAGGTAGCGGCCTCGACCGCGTCCTGCAAGCGCCGGGCGGCGCTTTTCGGTAGCCTAAAGGCCTGGGTCGTGGGGGTGGTCAGATGGGTTTCCTACCGCAAGTCGCCGTGTTCCTTATCGCCGCCTGTCTCGCGGTGCCACTCTCCCGCAAGTCCGGCTTCGGCTCGGTGCTCGGCTACCTGGTGGCCGGCGTGGTCATCGGCCCCTGGTGCCTGCGGCTCATCACCGACGTGCCCACCATCCTGCAGTTCTCCGAGATCGGGGTGGTGCTGCTGCTCTTCATCATCGGCCTGGAACTGCAGCCCTCGCGCCTGTGGATCATGCGCCGGCTGGTGTTCGGCATGGGCGCCATGCAGGTGGTCGTCACCACCCTGCTGCTGGCGGCCGGCGCCTACTGGCTGGGCCTCGGGCTCATGCCCGCCGTGGTGGCCGGCTTCGGCCTCTCCCTCTCCTCCACCGCGTTCGTGCTGCAGATGCTGGGCGAGAAGGAGCAGCTCGCCGCGAGCCACGGCCGCGCCTCCTTCGGCATCCTGCTGTTCCAGGACGTGGCCGCTATCCCGGTGCTGGCGATCCTGGGCGTGCTCTACGGTGACGGCGACGCTTCGCATCAGCACCTGGGGATGAAGCTCCTCGTCATCGCCGTGGTGCTCACGGTGCTGGCCTTGGGCAACCGCGTGGTGCTGCGCTTCCTGTTCCGACTCGTCACCCAGTTCGGCAACCCGGAGATCTTCACCGCCTCGGCCCTGCTCATCGTGCTGAGCGCGGGCCTCGTGGCCAGTTCCATCGGCCTCTCCATGGGCTTGGGGGCGTTCCTCGCCGGCGTGCTCCTGGCGGACTCGGATTACCGCCACGAGTTCGAGGCGGACATCGAGCCCTTCAAGGGCCTCCTGCTGGGCCTCTTCTTCATGGCCGTGGGCATGTCCGTGAACCTGCGGCTCATGGTGGACGCGCCCCTCACGGTGGCGGGCGTGCTGCTGGGGCTGCTCGCCCTCAAGATGGCGGCGCTCTATGGGCTGGGGAGGCTCTTCCAGTTGCCGGAGTCCGGCGCGCGGAACCTCGCCTTCGTGCTGCCGGCGGGCGGCGAGTTCGCCTTCGTGCTGTTCAATGCCGCGGCGGACTACAGCCTCTTCGACAGGCGGCTCACGGACCTCCTGAACCTCGCGGTCACCCTCTCCATGGCGGCGACGCCCTTCCTGGTGCTCTTCAACGAGAAGGTGCTGGAGAAGTTCGTGGAGGATAGGAAGGAACCGGAGTTCGACCGCATCGACGAGGCCGGCAACCCGGTGATCATCGCCGGGATGGGCCGCTTCGGGCAGGTGGTGGGCCGCCTGCTGCGCATGCAGCAGATCCCCTTCACCGCCCTGGAGGCGGACGTGGAGCAGGTGGAGACCCTGCGCAAGTTCGGCAGCCGCGTGTACTACGGCGACGCCTCGCGCCTGGAGTTGCTGCGGGCCGCCAAGGCAGACCAGGCCAAGTACCTGGTGCTGGCCATAGACGGCATCGAAGCCTCCGTGAAGGCCGCCGAGATGGTGCGCAAGCACTTCCCCAAGCTCACGGTGCTGGCCCGGGCCCGCAACCGCCACCACGTGCACCTGCTGAAGGAACAGGGCGTGCAGGTGATCGTGCGAGAGACCTATTACTCCAGCCTCAGGATGGCCGAAGACTTGCTCGAACGGATGGGCATGGACCGGCTCGCGGTAGAGAAACTCGTCGCCACCTTCGAGAAACACGACAAGACCCTGCTCGACCGTCAGTTCGCGGTGTTCCGGGACGAGGAGAAGCTGGTGCAGACGTCCCGGGAGGCGGCGCAGGAGTTGGAGCAGCTACTACAGGAAGACCGGCAGCAATCCGCCTAAAGCTACTGCGCTCGGCAGGGCGTTGTCTGTAGCAGGGATGCGTACGTGCCGCGAAGCACAGGGATGTGCGAGAGCGGCGAGCGCGAGGACTCGCCTCGCCTTTTCGCTTCGCTTCCTGCTCCGCTCAAAGCCCACGGCGAACATCCATGTTCGCCGGCTCGGCGCATGCGCCGAGCCCTAGCCCTACCTTCGCTCGCGACGCTTTAGTATTCGAGTGATGAATCCGGCCGGCCTGGACGGCCGGCCGGACTCGTCTTTCTTACTGCGTGTTCAGGTTCACGTCGTCCAGCACGAACGAGGTCTGGTAGCTCGAGTCCTCGGTGCCGGTGAACTTCACCACCACGGCCTGGCCCTTGTAGGCACTCACGTCGTAGCTGTGCTGCGCGTAGCCGCTGGCCGCGTTGGCGTTGGAGAAGGTCGCCAGCGTCTTCAGCAGCGTGCCGCCGGTGCTGTAGAGCGCCACGGTGAGCTTGTCATACGCGGTGCTGCCGCTCTCGTCCGTGTCCACGTGCAGCCAGAAGCTCAAGGAGGCCGTGGTGAGGGTGGACGGCAGCGTCACCTGCTGGGAGGCGGTGTCCGTGTGGGTGGCGCCATAGCCGTCCATCCAGGCATCCCAGCTCCCCGCGTGGGGCGGCTCGCTGCTGCTGTTGCTCACCACGCCGCTGCTGATGGTCCACGGCGCCACGTTGGTGGAGCCGCCCTCGAAGCCCGGGTCGCCGATGAGCTGCGAACTGCCGCCGCCCCCGCCGCCGGCGCTATAGGAGCCCGTGAGGCTCACGCCGGAGAAGGCGGTGTAGCCATAGAGCATCACGTAGTAGGTGCCCGGCTGGGCGGTGGCGATGCTGCAGGTGGCGCTGCCGCCCGAGGGATACTGCCGGCAGTCGTAGGTGGCGGTGGTGGGGGCGGAGCCGAAGCGCACGTAGAGGTCGGCCGTGCCGCTGCCGCCGCTGGTGACGAACTTGAGGCCGGTGGCGCCGCTCGGCACCGCCAGGCTGAACTGGGTCTGGCTGCCGGCCGCGCCGGCGATGCCGGTCACCGGCACGCCGTTGCTCAGGGCCGTAGCGCCGCCGCCACCGCCTCCCCCGCCGCCGCTCGCCGAGCAGGAGGTGGGATTGAACTGGATGTCCAGCACCGGGTGGATCTCGATGCCGTTGGGCGCCACGCCGGTCTGGCCGTGAAGGAAGTCGAAGAAGCCGACGCCGTGGATGCAGACCGGCACGCTCACGGTCTTGAAGGAGCCGGTGGCGACGTACTTGTTGTCGAACTCGGCGCGGGCCACCTGCACGCCCGAGGTGAACGGGCTGCCGGAACCTACACAGGCGGGGTCCGGGATCTCCGCGATCATGGTGTTGCCGCTGGCGTCCTGGATCACCAGGTGATAGTCGGAGTCGTCCTCCAGCTTGTACTTGGTGAGCGTCGCGGAGAGTGCGTACTGGGTGGTCTCGGTGGGCGCGATGCGGTTGTTGGCGGGCAAGGTGGCGGGCTTGGCCAGCGCGCGCAGCCCGGCGATGGTCCCGGCGGTGCTGCTGTTGACGTCCACCAGCCCCTTGTCGGCATCGGTGCCGGTCTTGACCGACCAGCGCTCCACGCCGCAGTTGCCGGTGGAGGCGTTGGTGCTGTAGGCGAGGTTCTCGTTCTCCTCGGGGTCATGGCTGAAGTGGATGGAGCGGGCGGCGACGCCCGCGGTGGCTAGCACCACCAGGAATGCGAACAGAGACAAACGGACGTGCTGCTTGCGCATGGCAAGTCTCCTATGAGTTTGACGATCGGATACCCGAGGCCGCACCTTCCGTGGCGGCTGATTCCCTATTTATCCCGGGCAGGATTTAGCACAGGAACACGGCGGTCCCGCGTGTGATTTCACATGTTCAGAGACGAATTAAATTCGGAGGAATAACGAGAAGGAAAAGGCGGGATGCAGCGAATTTAATGCAGGGAAAGAGCCACGCAAGAGCCTGCCATTCTTGTCAGCAGGGCGACATTCCAGACATCGAAGCTGGTGCAGACGTCCCGGGAGGCGGCGCAGAAGTTGGGGCAACTCCCACAAGAAGACCGAGCACAGTTAAAAAATTATCCGAGGCCTATTGCTTCCCTTACCTTAGCCTGTTCATAAGAGCTCAAACCTAATGAACCTAAATCGGCATTTCTTAGAATTCTTATCAACTCGCTCCATGAGTTGGGTGTTGGCAACCTGTCCTGCAATTTTTGGGCTGCTGATGCAGGAATATCATATTCAAGCAATACAGCAAAAATTCCATTAGCAAAAGAATTCTCGATTGCAGTCGCAAAATATTCGTAGTTCCCTCCAGTTTGATTATGCTGTTTATAAACATAAGCTTGAATTTGCGAAATTGTAACTAACCACTTAGGCAACCTAAAATCGAACCATCTCCTAGTAATCATAAGCATGCGCTGAACAGTAACCTGTATTCTTTTCATTTCATCGGGATAGTTTTTTATACTCCACTCGCTTTCCAATTGACCTCGTATTAACCTCTTAACTGATTTTAACCTCCCATATTCTCGGGCTAGCAAAGCCAACTGCTGGGGAGAACTAACGCCATCAAAGGCATCTCGCTTCCCATAAAAATGCTTCCAACCCAACTCTAGTGCCGCGACTAACTCGTGATAACTTGGCCATCCTGTCCATGTAAGGTTTCTAAGTCTTCCAAAATTCTCGTGTAATTCGTTATAGAGCGCCACTTGCCCGGCCGCGCTGATACCAGGTGATTGGCGAATCAAATTAATTAGCCCTTCGTCCTGATTGGAGCAAAATTCTTCAATTCTTTTACCACTCGCCTCCTCAAGATCATCTTTTCTCAGCTGTAATAACAACTCGATTGGTGCATTTTTCTGATCAAATAGCGGGACATCAATGTCAAAGTCAGTCTGCGTAGGCATTGTCTGAAACTGATATACACGCCCCACATAGTATCGTTGCATTCTTCCAGACCGGCCGGCAATGTTTCTATAATCAAAGAAATCAATCGCCTTTTTCCCCTTCTTGTTGTCGTAAAGCACAACGTTCTTTGCAGAAGTATTAACACCTTCAATAAGTGTTGACGTACAAAATAGGACTCTTGTAAAACCCGAATTGAAAAGACTAACGATTGCACTCCCAAGGTGCCGCGGGACATTGCCATGATGAAATGCAATACCCTTTTTTAAAGTAGGTACCAAAGCCCATTGATCATGGACGTTATCAACAATCCACTCTATGACCTGCTCAGCTTCCGCGCTTTTGAGCTTTGTGTTGTCTTCCAATTCAAAACTTCTAGCGTACTCAGCCGCCAATCGCTCAGCCTTGTCAGGGGATGAACAATAAACGAGGGTTGGCTGATCCAGTGCATCTAGCAACTCAAACAGATCTTCTTCTCTCTCTGCTTGTTTTCCTCTTAATCGGCTAGGAGCGCCAACACTACTGATATCTACAGCAACGGTAGAAAACTCAGTTTTATATAATTGCGCCGTTGTTTTAGTTCTTAAATTCCCACTTACATCACTAACAGTAGGCCCGAGCATATAGAAATTATTTGTATGACCCAGCAATTTATATAGAGCCTGATTCAAAATGATTGAACGATCATCATCGCGACTTATGGAGAGTTTATAAAATTCATCGATAATGAAGAAATCAATCTTTGGGAAATGTTGGTATTCGACTACTCTCTCTGCCGTAAATAAGAATAAATTTTGTGCGTCACTAGGGAGCTGTCGCGTACTAACTATTAGAGCGTAGTCACTATATTTTGTTAACCTCTTCCTCGTTTCATCTAAAAGCGCGAGAGTGGGCTGCACTACCACAATATTTCTGTACTGGTCTGCCGCAATGATTTCATCAATCAATAGGCTTTTGCCAAAACTTGTAGGTGCAGCAAGAATAACGCTCTGACCACCCAACAATTTATCAATTACTTGGCGCTGCTCTTCGTGAAGAATAATTTGGGAATTACCAAATGACCTATGCGCTTCATATAACAGAGCATCTCGCAAACTTTCACCCGACTTTTTAAGATAAGGGAATAATCCCGCAGCCGCGATAACGCTAGCCCATAGTTCCTTGGTATCAGCGGGTACCAAATGATATTTATCCAAGATCCGAATCACTATTTCACGTGCAAAATGCTGATTTGCTCCGCGCAAGTTATTTGCGCATAGCCGTGCAATTTCAAAACTTGTATCGGAATTGATTTGCGCCTCGGAGAGAAGAGTTGCCTTAGCTTGCTCTAATGTTTCCATCAGAGATCCCTCCAAGCTTGGACCTTATCGTGAAGTGCAGTAACTAGTTCAGCTTTATTTTTAACTGGAAATAGAATCAAAATAACATTCAACTTTGTCTCGACTTTTTCTAATTCTTCAGAAAATTTCTTTTCTAATCTTTCTACTTCTGTATTTAAATCATTAGTAAACTTTTCGCATATATCTTCATTCCCATCGTAAGCACTGCCACTGTATGTGCATACACAAGGCACCCAAACTTCGTTGAGTATCTTGTCAAGAACTGTGTGCTGATGAAGTAGTTCTTTCCAATGTTGGATATCAGGCGTATCTTCAGCTATCCGATCTGAGAGCAGCAAGAATTCGCTTCGTAGATAGTCCGTCTTGAAATGTTCCACTATATCCTTGGCTAGTTCAGCAACGCCTGCGGCACCATCATCGTAAAGCTTCGATTCTCCAAGCCACAACTGTCGCTTCTCGCCTTTCACAAGTACATGCACGCCGTCGAACCCATGAACAGTTGCGTTCATTGAGTCTTTGAAATAAATCTTTGAAAGAAGAGGGACAGTCCCGACGAAATCACTTAGAAGCAGATGAAGAATTACTTCACCAAACTCACCTCTACGTTGATATTTATCGGTCTCGTATAGACGTTTCGCTGACTCTCGGACTCTGTATGTAAGATCTCGGTTCGCGACCGTTGTGACATTAGACCCAAAGACGAATTCCGGGATTACTCCAGTAATAATCTCTACCAGAGCGTCAAGACGGAATTGCTTTTGTTCGAAGCCAACGTAATAGACACGAAGCTTATCGGTGCACGAATGCTCCGTAATTACGCGGCTTGCATGAAGTATGTTATCGGCCACGCCTAGCCCTCCCTGCAGCGCGTCCGTATCCCCCGATATTCCCCGAACTTGAGTATAGAGGATGAATGCCTTTAGTTAGATCTTTTGCACACTTAATTAATACATCTCTACAGCTAATACAGGCGATGTCACTGAAAAAGCGTAGCGAGCGAAGGCGGAGCTAGGCGCGGCCCGCTCGCCGCTCCCGCACATCCCTGTGCTCCGCGGCACGTACGCATCCCTGCTACAGACAACGCCCTGGCGAGCGCAGTAGCTTTTTCAATAAGTGACCCTGGGGTACCAGTCGCGCCCCCTACCTTCAGGGGTAAGGTCCAATAGATTCCACAGCGGCCAGATGAGATCCACATGCCGGAAGTTCTGGCCCTTCTCGGCCTTCGCGAACATGAGCTCGCTGCCCCAGAAGTGGCGGACCTTGCCGTTCCGCTTCACGAACACGTTCATCATCGGCATCTGGTCGCCGGAGGCGTCCTCGCCGTGGTAGATGCGGTTGTAGCTGTTGTCGGCGGACGAGAGGAAACGCAGGTTGCGCCAGCCGCGGTTGCGGGCGAAGGTCATGATGCGCGGCAGCGGCGACTTGGCGACGATGGCGAGGTTGGCCCGCTGGTTCACGTGGCCCGCGGCGCCCTCCAGGGAGTCGATGATGGAGGTGCACATGGGACAGGGGTGCTCCATGGCGAGGCTGTACATGTAGTTGTAGAGGATCAGGGTGTCCTTGCCCGGCGCGAAGAGCTCCGAGAGGCGCACCTTGCGCATGCCCACCACCTCCGCGGCCTCGTCGAACACGAAGTCCTCCGGCACCTCTCCCCCCAAGGGCAGCTTGCGGCGCTGCTTCGCCACCTCTTCCACCTGGCGGCGCAGGGCGATCTCGGCTTTCAGCAGCTTGTCCCGCGCCTTGCGGTAAGCGGGGGTCTCGTTGGGGAAACGGCCGGCGGGCTTGGCGGACTTCTTGGTCTTCTTCTTGCGGGATTTCTGGACCATGCGAGGGCTCCAGGCATTCGGCATATGCCCTAGAGGATACATCTACCTTGCTTCGTGCATGAAAAAACTAAGAGACCTGGGTGGCTACGCCACCTTCCCCGCTATGCATCCTGCTTCGCGGGCAGCTAGGGGTGGGCCCTGTCGCTACGCATCCTGCTTCGCTCCCGGTCCAGGACACGCATCCCTGCGTGCCCGCTGGAAGCTGCGCTTCCAGCCCGTGCCCACCCATTCGGCCGGATGGTCCTGCCACCGGCAGGACCATAAAACACCGGCCTCACTAGTCTCCGAGTGCCCCGAAGCGCTTGCGGGCGCGGATGGCGAGCACCAGCGCCGCCAGCGCGAGGCATTGAGCCAGCAGGAAGCCCAGCGCATCCAGGGGCCGGATTCCGGCGCCGGTGTCCGTGAACATGCGCGCCACGGTCAGGGCCGGGTTCGCGACGGCGTGGGAGGGCGTGAACCAGGTGGCGGCCACGAGGTAGGCGCCCACCGCGTAGGCCACGGCCTGGGAGCGGGTCTCCCCCACCCGGTGGATGACGATGAGCAGTCCCAGGGTCGCGACCCACTCGGACCAGGCGAGCGTGAAGCCGGGCTGCGGGTGGGCCGAGAGCTGGAACAGCGGCAGCGCGAACAGCGAGTGAGTGAGCAGCACGCCGATGAGCGCGCCTCCGAACTGCACGGCGAGATAGGCCGGCAGGTGCTTCCACTCCAGCTCCTTCTGGCAGCACATGAGCACGCTGACCAGCGGGTTGAAGTAGGCACCCGAGACGGGATTGAGCGACAGGATCAGCGCCGAGATGCCGAAGCCCACGGCGAGCGAATCCGCCAGCACCACCTCGAAGCCGCCGCCGGCGAGGCGCGTGGCAGCGATGTCCGCGCCCGCGCCCACCAGGAACAGCAGCAGGGTGCCGATGAACTCGGCGATGAGTGCGTCGGAGAGGCGCATCGCCCGAGCATATCGCCACGGGCACGAAGGTCACGCCGGATTTCACCATAAGTCATAAAGACAAAGCCCCCGCCGATCCACCGGCGAGGGCTTTGGAAAAATGCGGAACCTGAAGCGCTCAACCGACGTTCACGGGCACCATGATGCCGCCGGCGCCCATGAGGGGATCCACGGGTGTGACCTGCATGGCTGCGACCATCGAGCGGGCCTTGCGGGCGCGGGCCTTCTTGCGGCCGGTCTTCTTGCCTGCCTTCCTGCGTCCGGCTTTCTTCTTGCCGGCCTTCTTCTTCCGGGCCGGGCGCTTCTTGCGGCTGGCCTTCTTCTTCCTGGAGGCGGTCTTCTTGCGTTTCTTGGCCATGGGCTTCTCCTGGAAAGGTGATTCTCCCGGTCACCGTATAACAGCATAGTTGCAGCCGGGTGACGGCCTCAAGCGGCGGCGCCCAGGCCTGGGGCAGCGGGGTTAAGACGAATCGGTGCGTTAAATGGGGGCTTGAGGGTCAAGACTCAGGCCATCTTCGGGATTCTGGCGCCGCTCCTGCGACCCTGGGAGCGGCGGTGAGAATCGGTATCGTCTCTGACCTGTACATAGACAAGCTCGGCAGCCCCCCGCTGCCGACGGAGATGCCGGACGTCATGGTGCTGGCCGGCAACATCGGCTGCGGCACCAAGGGCGTCGAATGGGCGGCCAGGACCTACACCTGCCCCGTCATCTACGTGCTGGGAAACTACTCTTACCGCAACCATGACCTCGCCGGCTTCGACGAGGAGCTGCGCGCAACCGCCTGGGGCTCGAACCTGCACCTGCTGCAGAACGACACGATCTTCATCCGCGGCATGCGCTTCATAGGCGCCACCCTGTGGACGGACTTCGCGCTGTTCGGCGACGCGGTGAGCGGGATGGTGGCGGCCGATAACCTCTGCGAGGACTACAAGTACATCCGCAACAGCGAGGGAAAGCCGGTCACGCCGGCCGATACGATGGCGCTGCATCGCCAGAGCGTGGATTACCTGTGGCGCACCGCGACGGATCCGTACGACGACGGCCACACCGTGATCGTCACCCATCACGCACCCTCGTCGCGTTCCATACCGGCCGGATACCAGGACGACCGGGCAGCCGCCTGCTTCGCCTCGAACCTAGATGAGCTCGTCATCGAGGCCGACGCCATGCTATGGGTGCATGCGGGAGTCTATGGGCCGGTGGATTACATGCTCGGGAACACCCGCGTGGTGGCGAACCCACGCGGCGTCCCCATGGGAAAGGGTCTGCGGGGAGTGGAGAATTTCAGGGCCGATTACACCCTGCAGATGCACGGCAATCCGAGGGAGGGCACGGGATGGTGGTCTTCGACGTGAGAGGGACGGGCATCTAGCCCGCCGTTTGCCGCCGGCCCGCGGACAAGGCTGCCCACATGACCAGCGCCGCCGCCGATTGCCCGGCGATGAACCCGGGCACATCCGCAGGCCTGATGCCGGTGAACGTATCCGTGAGGCTGCGCGCCACCGTGACGGCGGGGTTGGCGAAGGACGTGGAGGCCGTGAACCAGTAAGCCGCGGTGATCCAGCAGCCCACGGCGGCGGCCACCGCCGCGACCCCTTGTCGCGAGACGCAGTGGATGACGAGCAGCAGGCCCAGGGTGGCGATGCACTCGGACCACATGAGCGCGAGACCGGAGCGGGGCTTGCTCGCGCTCTCCAGCAGCGGCAGCGCGAACATGCCGTGGGTGACGATGACGCCCGCCACGGCACCGGTGGACTGCGCCAGCAGGTAGCCCGGCACGCGGCTCCAAGCGAGGTCGCCACGCGCCGCCATCATGAGGGTGACCAGGGGATTGAAGTGGGCGCCCGAAACGGGCGCGAAGACGAGGATCAATGCCGCCAGCCCCAAGCCGGTAGCCACGGAGTTGGCCAGCAGCGCTATGGCCGCGTTCCCGCCCGCGAGGCGCTCGCCCATGATGCCGGAGCCCACCACGACAGCCAATAGAAATGCGGTACCGAGGAACTCGGCGAGAAGCGCTTCTTTCAGTTTCATATATCCCCATAAAACGATGGATTTTGCTTACTGGCTAGGCGCGGGCGTCCCGAGGAGCCCGGAGCGTACTCTTCACGTACGTGAGGACTCCGAGTGGCGGCCGCAACGACGCCAGGAAGCAAAAGACGCGTTTTATTGCGCGCCTATCTCGGTAATGTGCTTCTGGATCGCCATGCGGTCGAGCTTGTCGAGCGGCAGGCTGGTGAACACCTCGATGCGGCGGCGCAGCGCCAGGAGCGTGTCCCGGAAGGCCTTGCGCTTGTCCTCGTCACTGCCCTGCACCGCCGCCGGATCCGGCAGGCCCCAGTGGGCGGTCATGGGCTGGCCCGGCCAGTAGGGACAAGGCTCCTGCGCCGCCTGGTCGCAGACGGTGAACACGAAGTCCATCCGTGGGGCGCCGGGTCGAGCGAACTCATCCCAGCTCTTGCTGCGCAGGCCCTCGATGGGAAAGCGGTTGTGCTTCAGGGTCTCCAGGCTGAAGGGGTTCACCTCGCCCCTGGGCTGGCTGCCGGCGCTGAAGCCGCGGAAGCGGCCGTGGTTCAGCGCCGGATGGTTCATGAGCGCCTCGCCCAGGATGGAGCGCGCGGAGTTGCCCGTGCAGAGGAACAGCACGTTGTAGGTCTTGGACACGGGACCTCAGGCGCAGCAGCCGGGCTTGCCGGCCTCGGAGGGCTTGCAGCAACCCGCGGTGGCGGCGGTCTCGGCCGCGCGGGCGGCCTGCTCCGGGGTGCAGCAGGCGGCGTCCGCCTCCTTCTCGTGGCCGCCGTAGACGGTGACGTCGCCGAAGGTGAAGAAGCTCTCCCAGCGGATGCCTTGGGGGTCCGCGGCCCAGTACTTGTCGGAGCGGGCATAGCAACAGGCGGTGTCGTGCTCGGCGTAGGCCACCGCTTCGGCGGCCATCAGCCGCTCGCCGATGGCTTCCAGCTCCGCCTTGTCCTCGGCCTGGATGCCGAGGTGGCTCAGGCCCGGGACCTGGCCGCGCCGGGAGATGGCGAAATTCACGCGCGGGTCTTCGAGCATCCACTTGGCGTAGTCACCCTTCTCCACCGTGGGGCCGGCGCCGAAGAGCGTGGAGTAGAAGCGGATGGACTGGGCGAGGTCAGCGACGGCGACGTGCACGTGCAGGCGTTTCATGTCTCTTCTCCTTGCGGGTCTTGGCGGGTACGGGAGCGCAGCCGCCGGCCACGCCGCAGTCGGCGCCCTGGCAGCAGTTCTCCGAGAGGTAGCCGATGAGGCCGTTCATGGCGGCGAAATCGGCGGTCTGATGCAGCGTGCGGCCCTCGCGCCGCTCCAGCACGAGGCCGGCATGGCGCAGGCCCGCGAGGTGGAAGGACAGCGTGGCGGGCGCGAGGTCCAGCCGCTCGCCTATGGTGCCCACCGGCAGGCCTTGCGGCCCCGCCTGCACCAGCAAGCGGTAGATCGCGAGGCGGCTCTCGTGGGCCAGGGCCCCGAGGGCGCGGATGGCGGTAGTTGATTCCATATTTCTAATAATATGGAAATATAACTGGAAGTCAAGAGCCGGAGCTGGAAGCCGCGCTCCGCTAGGGGATAAGGGTCTTGGCCATGAAGCTGGAGGAGCTGGGGCAGAGGCCGGCGAACTGCTCGGTGGCGGCGATGCCGGCGGGCGCCTCGCTGCGCGGGAGCTTGCGATAGTCCAGGCCGGCGAAGAACGCTTCCGCGGTGGTGGTGAGCAGGTACAGCTCCCGCACGCCCTCCTCCCGCGCATGGTCCTCCATGGCCTGCACCAGGCGCTTGCCCAGCCCCAGGCCGCGGTGCGCCTCGTCCACCGCCACGGAGCGCAGCAGGGCCGCCTCGCCCTGCACGTCCAGGCCCGCGCAGCCGACGAGCACGGGACCCAGATGCGCCACCTTGAAGTGCTCCAGCATCCCGGGGGTGATGTCCTCGGTGGAGAGATCCGCCGCTTCCAGCAGCAGGCCCATCGTGGCCTCGTCATGGGAGCTGAACGGTGCGAGGACGATCTCTGACATGGCTCAAGCCCCTTTCTTCGAGAGTTGCTTGCGGGCGGCCTTGAGCTCCTTGCGCCGCCCGGCATCCAATTTAGGGTAGCTCATCTTGAGTCCCGCCAGGGTGTCCACCGCCACCTGGGAGATGAGCAGGCGCGCGTTCTCCTTGTCGTCCGCCGGGATCACGTACCAGGGCGCGTCCTTGGTGCTGGTGGCGGCGAGGCAGTCGGCATAGGCCCGCATGTAGTCCTTCCAGTGCCCGCGCTCCTCGAGGTCATCCGGGTTGAACTTCCAGTTCTTCTGGGGATCGTCCAGGCGCGCCAGGAGGCGCTTGCGCTGCTCTTCCTTCGAGAGGTGCAGGTAGAACTTCACCACGCGGGTGCCGTCCTCGTGCAGGTGGCGCTCGAACTCGCGGATGGCGTGGTAGCGCTCCGCCCAGAAGACCTGGTCCACCTTCCTGGCCTTCACGCCTTCGCCCCGCAGCAGCTGCGGGTGCACGCGGGTGACCAGCACCTCCTCGTAGTAGGAGCGGTTGAAGATGCCGAGGTACCCGCGCTCCGGCAGGTCGCGGCTGGCGCGCCACAGGAAGTCGTGCTTGAGCTCCTCTTCGCTGGGCCGCTTGAAGCTGCGGATGTGGCAGCCCTGGGGGTTCACGCCGGACATGACGTGGCTGATGGCGCCGTCCTTGCCGGCGGCGTCCATGGCCTGGAAGATGAACAGCACCGCGTAGCGCTCCGAGGCATAGAGCAGCTGCTGCAGCTCGCTCAGGCGGCTCACGTGGGACTCGAGAATCTCGCGGTAGCGCTGGGTGGAGCCGTACACGGGCTCGATGCGGGTGGGCCAGTCCTCGAGGTCCAGCTTCCCGCCGGGTTTGACCCTGAGACCCTTGGTCTTGATCGCCGCCACGCTCACTGCACTCCGCGGGGTCCCCAGGGCTGGCGCCGGCGCGTGAGGTGATTACGCAGCTCCCACTCCTGTTCAGGCGCGGTGTGTTCGAGGAACTTCACTTCCTCCGCCACCTGCACCGCCACGGGCACGCCGTCCTGGTACAGCACGCGGTTCTCCCCCACCACCGGCACGCGCTGGCCCGGCGTCACGATGCCCACGAGGTTGAGCGCGTCCGCCGCGGAGACGGAGACGAGTTCGCCGATCTTCTCCCGGCGGCGGGTCTCGCGCAGGGCACCCACCGCGTCCGGCAGCGCGAACTGCTCGCCGGCGAAGCCGTCCACGAAGCGGCCGCCGCGCACTTCGCCGCGAGCCTCCAGTCTCCTATATATGTAGAGGAGATCCCGCCAGGGCGGGAGCGCACTCTCCCGCTCCAATACTTTCCGGAACACCACGCCGTAGCGGCGCAGGAGCACGTCCGCCAGGTGGGTGAGCGCCTCGGCGTCGGCGCCCGCGCCCTCGCCGGCCACCGCCTGGCGCGGCACCAGGGCCCAGCGGCCCGCCTCGTCCACCCCCGGCGCCTGGCCGCGGCGCATGCGGTAGCGGGTGGAGTGCGAGAGGGTGGGCCGCTTGCTCGCGGGCGTGATGAGCGCGCGCAGGCCGGCGAAGGTGTCGGCGGCCGCGAGGCCCCAGGCGGTGAGTTCGGCCAGCGCCTGCTCCACCTGGGTCCGCAGCAAGCCCGTGATGCGGGTGATGTCAGAGAAGAACAGCGCGCCGTGGCTGCGCAGCGCGTCGTGCACCGCGCGGGCGCCGTGGCTCAGGTTGATGGCCCCCACGTCCGGCATCTCAGCCAGGGTGCGCCAGTGCTGGAGCGCATCTCTTTCGACGAAAGCTATAGGCGTGCCGCGCACGGGACCGGCGCGGCGCTCCTCGTCCGTGGCGCGGGGCGGGACCAGGCGCATCCAGGCGACGCTGCCGCCGGCGCAGAGCTGGTCCAGCATGTAGGGCGCGTAGTCCAGCACCCGGGCCGGCAGGATGTCCTGCTCCCAGGCGGAGGCCGGCGCGGAGAAGCCCGAGAGCTGCTCGAGAGCCGCGGCCAGCGCCGCCTGGCCTTCGGTGCGCTCGGCACCGACGCCGTGCCAGTCGAAGAGGAACCTGAGGTAATCGGCCGGCGTGACCGGCTCGATCTCGCTGCGAAGGCGCTTCAGCGTGTAGCGGTGGATGCGCGCCAGCAGGCGGCGCTCGCACCACTCGGTCTCGGTGGCGCCCGCCGTATATTTGCCGCGCATGACGCCGCCTTCCGCTTCCAGGGCGAGGAGCGCCGAATCGATCTCGGATGAGGCGAGGCCCATCAGTGCGGCCAGGGCCGCTGCCGTCACGGGGCCGGAGCCTTCCAGGCGGCTCCTCACCAGCTCCCGCAGCGCGTCTTCCCGCGCGGGCAGCGGGTCTTCCGTGAGCGGGGCCAGCGCGGGCTCGAGGTCCGCGTCCGGGAACACCGAGAGGAACTCGTGCAGGCGCTCCGCCGCCACCCACAGGATGGGGCCGGTCTGCAGGCGTGCCCGCGCGGCCCGGTTGGCCTGGCGCAGGGTATCGAAGAGGTTGGTCCACCCGAAATCGAGAGCGTCGCCGGGGTTGCCGCGCTTGCCCTCTTCCTCTGTCAGGAATCCGAGCACCACCAACGCATCGTGCAGCTCGTCGGCATCCCGCGCCGTGGGCCACACTTCGTCGCGTACGCCGCGGATGGCGTCCGGGTCCAGTTCCGCGAGGGAACCCGCCTCTTCCAGGCTCATCATGCCGCGGGACTGCACCGCGAGGGTCTTGCGCTCTTCCATGGGCGCGTCGTCCAGGAACGCGTAGGGACGCGCGGAGAGGATCTCCTGGGCGAGGGGCGAAGGCGCCGCGAGGTCCCGCGCCACCACTTTCAGCTCGCCGGTCTGCAGCCGCTCCAGGATGCGCATGAAGCCGTCCGCGTCCATGAGCTCGTGCATGCAGTCCTTGAGGGTCTGCTGCACCAACGGATGATCCGGCACCTCGCGGGCGCCGGCCAGGTTCTCGGGGCAGGCGAGCTGGTCCGGGAACACCACTGAGACCAGGTCCTCCGCGTCCGCCCGCTGGAAGGCCGGCGGGTTGCGGTGGCCGTTGCGGTTGCGCCGCACCGCGAGCGCGGTGGTGGCGACCCAACGCCAGCGGGTGCCGAACATGGGCGCCTGCAATATGGCTTGCGTCAGCACGTCCATGGCCGAAGAGGGATGCAGGTACTTGGCCGGCTCCTCCAGCGGGAAGCTGTGGGTGGCGCCCAGGGACAGGACGATGGTGTCCTCCAGGGCGGCGGCCTGCAGCTCGAAGTTGAACTTGCGGCAGAAGCGCTTGCGCAGGGAGAGGCCCCAGGCGCGGTTCACCCGCGCGCCGAAGGGCGAGTGGATCACGAAGTGCTGGTCGCCCGCCTCGTCGAAGAAGCGCTCGAAGATGACCTGGTCTTGCGTGGGCAGCGTGCCGAGCGCGGCGCGGGCGGCGGTGAGATACTCGCAGAGCTGCTGCGCCGCCACGTCGTTGCCCGTCATGCCCTTGAGCCAGGGCAGGATGTCCTCGCCGGCACCCAAGCGGCGGTCCGCCTCGGCGCGCAGGCGCGAGACGGCTTGCGACATCTCGCCGGTGCGGGCCGGCGCCTCGCCCACCCAGAACGGGATGGTGGGCGGCTGGCCGCGGGCGTCCTCGACGAGCATGCGGCCGGTCTCGACCTTCACCACCTTGTAGCTGGTGTTGCCGAGCTGGAAGATGTCGCCGGGGATGCTCTCGAAGGAGAAGTCCTCGTTGAGGGTGCCGATGCGCAGGCCCGAGGGCACCAGCACCACGTCGTAGTCGAACTGGTCGGGGATGGCGCCGCCGTTGGTGACGGCGATGAGCTTGGCGCCGCGCCGGCCGCGCAGCTTGCCGTTCACCTTGTCCCGGTGCAGGTGCGCGCTGCGCCGCCCACGGCGGGTGGAGAAGCCGTCCGCCAGCATCTGCAGCAGCTCGCCGTAGTCTTTCTCGCTCAGGTCCCGGAAGGGCCAGGCGCGGCGGAAGGTCTCATAGAGCGCCGCCTCGCCCCACTCACGGCAGGCCACTTCCGCCACGATCTGCTGGGCCAGCACGTCCAGCGGGGTGTCCAGGACTTTCAGCGTGTCCAGCTCGCCCCGGTGCACGGAATCCAGCAGCGCCGTGCAGTCGACGAGGTCGTCGCGGCTCAGGGGGAAGATGCGCCCCTCCGGCACCGCGCCCACGCCGTGGCCGGAACGGCCGACCCGCTGCAGGAAGGTGCTGATGCTGCGGGGCGAGCCGAGCTGGCAGACCAGGTCCACGTCGCCGATGTCGATGCCGAGCTCCAGGGAGGCGGTGGCCACCAAGGCCTTCAGCTCGCCGCGCTTCAAGCGCTGCTCCGCGTCCAGCCGGTGCGCCCGCGCCAGGGAGCCGTGGTGGGAGGTGACCAGGTCCTCGCCGATGCGCTCCGCCAGGTGGCGCGCCACCCGCTCCGCCTGGCGGCGGTTGTTGGAGAAGATGAGCGTGGTGCGGTGGGACTTCGCGAGCTCCGCGAGGCGGTCGTAGATCTCGGCCCACACCTCGTGGGCCATGACGGGCGTGAGCGGCGAGCGCGGCATCTCGAGATGCAGCTCGCGCTTGCGCACGTGGCCGGTGTCGATGACGTTGCAGTCCTGCCCCGCGCCCGTGAGGAAGCGCGCCACTTCCTCGATGGGCTTCTGTGTCGCCGAGAGGCCGATGCGCACCGGCGGCTTGGGCGTGAGGGCCGCGAGGCGCTCGAGCGACAGCGCCAGGTGCGCGCCGCGCTTGTTGCCGGCCAGGGCGTGGATCTCGTCCACGATGACCGTCTTCACGGTGGAGAGCAGCTTCCTCCCGGAGTCGGAGGTGAGCAGGATGTACAGGGACTCGGGGGTGGTGACCACGATGTGGGGCGGCTCGCGGCGCATGCGCTCGCGCTCCGCCTGGGGCGTGTCGCCGGTGCGCACCCAGGCGCGCACTTCCACGTCCGGCAGGCCCTGGGCGAACAGCTCGTTGCGGATGCCCTCCAGGGGCGGCTGCAGGTTCTTCTGCACGTCGTTGGAGAGGGCTTTCAGCGGGGATATATAGAGGACGTGGCACTCGTTGCCGAGGCCGCGCTCGATCCCCTCCCTTATCAGGCCGTCGATCGCAGACAGGAACGCGGCGAGGGTTTTGCCGGAGCCTGTGGGCGCGGCGATGAGCGTGTGCTTGCCGGCGCCGATGGCAGCCCAGGCCTGGGCTTGCGCCCCGGTGGGCGCGGGGAAGGTCTGGCGGAACCAGGCTGCGGTGGCTGGGTGAAAGCGGTCCAGAGACATCCCGTCCATGATACGCCACCCGTCAAGGGACCCCGGCACCCGGCGTCAGCCGGGGGCCGGGGCTGAGCTTAAGGCTCAGTGCGCAGCCTGTTCCTTCTGGACGTCCTCGTAGGTGCGGAACGTGCCGTCCAGCTGGGCGCAGGTCTCGGAGCTCACCTCTTCGATGAAGCCCTGGCCCTTGCAGCCGTTCATGCCCTTGCAGCCGCTGTGGGCGGTCTTGCAGCTGCTCTTGCCCTTGCAGGCGTTCACGCCGAAACAGGCGCCGAGCTTGCTGGAACCCGCGTCGGCCTGGGCCGCGAGCGGCGCGAGGGCGAACAGGCCGGCAGCGGCGGCGGCGAACATCAATCCACGTGCTTTGCGATCCAAGTCATGTCTCCTGGGTTGGGGGTGCGCCGGGACGCGCGCAGCGTCCCGGCGAGAGACTGGACCCGGAGCGGCGGAGGATTATTTCGGCTGGGAGGGCGGCGCCGCGGCGGCGGCCTTCTTCTGCTCCGCCAGCACGGACTTCAGGCACTTGCGGTAGTAGTCCGAGAGGCGGTTCATGGCGGGGATGCTCAGGGTGCCGGAGGGCAGGCCGCGGTTCTCGCACACGGCGTCCACGCTTCGCGCGCCGATCTCGTCGCGGAAGTCCGGGTTCACCACCATGTCGTAGGCCCGGTCCAGCCAGTCGTTCATGCCTCTATAGACGGCGTTCAACTGCTTCACCGCCTGCTGCTCGTGCAGGTTCCAGTCGCTGGCGGTCTGGTTGGCCTGGGCGTACCGGGCGTCCAGGCTGTCCTGCTCCGCCTTGAGGGCGGCCGCGTCGGCATTGAGGTCGCCGGTCTGCTGGTTCAGGCCTTGGGCGGTGTTCTTGCAATCGTTGGCATGGCCGCTGCTGTTGCTGCCGTTGGCGCAGTCCTGCTGGGCGGATTTGAGGCGCGCGGACTGCTGCTGCGCCTGCTGGTTGTGGGCCACGCCGCGCTGGTTGATCTCAGCCTGGCGCTGCAGGATCGCGTTCTGCGCCGCGTCGATCTCCTCCTTCTGCTTGAGCAGCGCCTTCTGCACACCCTCCCACTTGGCGCGCTGCTTGGCGAGGCCGTCGGATTCCTTCGCCAGGGTCTCGAGCTTGGCTTGCAGCTCCGGCGGCAGGGCCGCGTGTGCGGCGACCGGCAGCAGCAGGATGAGGGCCAACAGGATGGGGCGCATGGCTTGTCTCCGTCTCAGGTGTTCTTGCGGGCGCCGCTGAGCGCCCGGTGCAGGGCCGCGATGCGCGGCGCCCAGGGATGGCCGGCGCGGGCCGTGAGCGGCGCGAGCAGCGACAGGGCCGCGGCGTCTTGCCGCTGCTGCACCAGGGCCTGGGCCTTGAGGAACTGCAGCGACACCGCCTCGTCGCTGCCGGGGCGCCCGGCCTGTACGTTGGCGTCCAGGCGAGCGAACAGCGGCAGGCGCTTGTCGCGCAACGCCTCCTCTGCCAGCGGCACCGTCAATGCCGGCGGCTGCGGGAGGTATCCCTTCGAGACATCCAGGCAGCGCTCGCAGATGTCCAGCGCCCGGCCGTAGCGCTTCTCCCGAGCCAGCAACTGGATCAGGCGCGTGCCCTGCAGCAGCGAGAGGGCGTCCTCATGGCGCTGGCGCAGCGCGTCGAAGAGGTCTTCGTGGAAGCTGCGCGGGTTCGCGAGCGCCGCGCCCTCCTCCGCCATGAGCGCGTCGCGGGCCGCCTGGGGCTCGTGGGCGGCGAGGTGCTTGTCGATGCGTGCGAGCAATCCCTTGAAGCGTTCGGCCTGGTCCAGGGCGGCCTGCAGCTCCGGCGTCATGCGCTGCACCGAGACCGCGAGGCCGATGTCGTCCTGGCGGTGGTAGGCCACGTAGCCGATGAGGTGACAGACGAAGAGCAGCATGTAGACCATGAGCATGCCGCCCACCACTCCCGCCACCTGGCCGGAGAGCACCGCCACGAGCCATGCCACCGCCGCCATGAGCAGGCTGGCGAAGAGGTACGGCAGGCCCGTGAGCCAGGCGAAGCGCAGCGTGCTCCAGGGATTCAGTGTCGAGAGCAGGTCCGGCTGCAGCGCCACGGAAGCGAGGAAGGCCGGGAAGAGGTAGACGCCCGCGATGAAGATGGCGACGCCCCAGCCGCTGCGCAGGTGCGCCAGGGTGAGCAGCAGGAGCGTGGCGAGGTAGAGCACCAGCAGGGCGAGCCTGAGCTTCTCGCCCTGGAACAGCACTTCCGTACCGAGGGGCGGCGGCGTGGCATGGCCGGTGGCGGTGCGCTCCACCACGCCCATGGCGTAGTAACCCATCCAGCCGAACAGCACGCCCGCGAGGGCGAGGCCGAATATCCCGGCGTAGCCCGCGAGCCAGATCAGGGCGCCCATGATGATGACGATGTAGAGCGCGTAGCCGCTGACGGGATAGAGGAGCAGCTTGGGCAGGTAGCGCCACAGCTCCGGCGTCGCCACCATGAGCCGGTCCGCCTCCGGATCGTAGAGGCGGAACTCGCGCGCGTCGGATTCGGTCATGCCCCTGTCCCGCTGGTCCCCGGGACTTAAGAGTCTACCGGTCCGCGGGCACGAAGTTGACCGAGAACACGAGGTCCACCGGATCGCCGACCCACTGGGTATCGCCCCACTCGCCCTGGCCGATGCCGTAATCCAGGCGCTTCAGGGTGAGCTTCGCCTCCAGGCGGGCCTGCTTGCCGTCCGCCGCCGGCGCGAAGCTGAAGGGCACGGTGACGGGCCTGGTCACGCCGCGCACCGTGAGCTTGCCGGTGACGCTGTAACGGCCGGGCGAGACCTGCTTGAGGGAATCGCTGGTGAACCTGGCCTGCGGCCAGCGGGGCTGGTCGAAGAAGTCCTCGCCCTTAAGGGCGTCGTCCATCTCCGGCAGGCCCGTGTCCACCGAGCCCACGTCCACCTGCACTTCCAGTTTGTTCCGGGCGGCATCCTTCGGGTCCAGGCACAGGCTCGCGGTGTAGCTCTTGAACTCGCCGGGGAACGGCGCGCCGGCCTGGCTCGCGCTGAACACGAGGCTCTTGGGCGAGGGCACCGGCTTCCAGCAATCCGCGTGGGCGGCACCGGCGCAGAGGATCAGGCACAAGCACAGGTATCTCACGGTCTCTCCTCGCCGCCGAAGGGCAGCATGCGGCGCAACACGCCATCCTTCACTATCAATTCATGCCAGAACGCCGCCGCCGCGTGCAGCGAGGCCACCGCCAGCAGCGTCCAGGCCAGGGCCATGTGCAGCGCCTTGGCGGACTTCGCCAGCGCCGGGTCCGGCCCCACCAGGTCCGGCAGGTTGAACAGGAAGAACCAGCGCACCGTGAGGTTGGAGGCGGAGGACGAGATCCAGCCGACGACCGGTATCACCAGCAACAACGCGTAGAGCAGCACGTGGCTGACATGGGCGAGGCACCGCTGCCAGGTGAGCATGTGGGCCGGCAGCGGCGGCGCGGGGGAATAGAAGCGCCAGGCGAGGCGCAGCAGCACCAGCGCGAACGCGGTGACGCCGATGGATTTATGTAAGGTGAGGAGCTTGAGGCGCAAGAGGCTCACGGGCAGGTCGTGGGCATAGCTGCCCACCAGGAACTGCACGATCACTAGCACCACGATGAGCCAGTGGAAGCCCTGGGCCACGCTGCCGAAGCGGATCGCAGAATTGCGAAGCGGAATAATGCCTGCCACCCTCCGGTCGGACTATGCTTAAGGATATCGCTTAAGGTGAACGCCATGCGCAAGTTTCTTATTCCCCTGCTGCTCTTCGCCGTCGCGCTGGCTTCCTGCCGCACTGCGCCCACCCACCCCGGCAGCAGCGCGCCCAGCGGCGAGGTGGGGAAGGCCGCGGCGGGCGCGGCGCACTACCAGGTGGATCCCGCGCGCTCGGACGTGCGCTTCCTGGTCTACAAGGCGGGTGCCCTCTCCGCCTTCGGCTACAACCACGTGATCCTGGCCAAGGACTTCAAGGGCGACGTGTACCTGGCCAAGGACTTCGGCGATTCCTCCTTCACGCTGGTGCTGCCGGTGAAGTCCTTCGTGGTGGACGAGCCGGAGGCCCGTGCCCACGAGGGCGCCGACTTCGCCAAGCAGCCCTCGCCCCAGGCGGTGAAGGGCACCACCGAACACATGCTGGGGCCCGAGGAGCTGGACGCGGAGCACTACTCCGAGGTGCGCGTGGAATCGGTGAAGTTCACGGGCGGGATGGCCAAGGCCGAGGCCACGGTGCGCGTGACCCTGCACGGCACGGCCCGCGACCTCAAGGTGCCGGTGACGGTGACCCAGGACGGGGACGACCTTTCCGCCAGCGGCGAGTTCAAGATCAGCCAGGCGGAGTTCGGCATCACGCCCCACAGCGCCCTGGGCGGCGCCATGGCGGTGGCGGACGTGGTTGCGATCAAGTTCCGCATCGTGGCCCGCAAGGGTTGATACATAAGCAGGAATAAACTCCGGGAATTGGGCGTTAGCTCGCAGTAGAGAGGGCCAGCCGGTCCTCATACTTTCGGCGCGAGGTATACGCCCATGTCCAGGACCACCCTGTCTCCCCGTCTCGTCCTCACCAGCCTGCTCGCGTTCCTGGCCTTCGGCTGCGGCGGCAGCGGCTACGGCTCCGGGGGCGCCTACGGCGGCGGCAGCGGTGGTGGCGGCGGCGGCGGCGGCGGCATCGTCACCAACATCACCATCAGCCCCACCAACGCGGCGGTCAGCGTCGGCGGCACGCAGCAGTTCATCGCCGTGGCGAAGGACTCCGCCGGCAACACCGTCTCGAACCCGGCGCTGACCTGGAAGTCCTCCGACGCCGCGATCGCGACCGTGGACAACCATGGCCTCGCCACCGGCGTGGCGGCCGGCGCCGCCAGCATCACCGCCTCCTCCGTCTACCTCGGCACCACCTACACCAGCAACGCCGCCACTCTCACGGTGACGCTGTCCGCAGCGGTGATGGGCACCGTGGCGGTGGGCCATCCGCTCAAGGGCGCGCTGGTGACGATCGAGGACGCGCAGGGCCGCACGGCGGCGACGCTCTCGGACGATAACGGCCGCTACCAGCTCTCCACCGCGGGGCTGAAGGCGCCGTTCCTGCTCAAGGCCGAGGACGGCCGAGGCCGCGTGCTGTTCGGCGCCGCTGCCGCGGACGGCATCGCGAACCTGGATACGGTGACGGACCTCATGCTGCGCGGCTGGTACGGCGCGCACGGCACCCGCGCCGAGACCGCGTTCGACATGCACGCGGGCGCGCCCGACGCGAAGTCCCTCGCCGCGCTGGAGGCGGGCTTCCGGCAGTTCATGCAGGCCGAGCTCGCGGCCCAGGACCTGCCGGACGATTTCGACCTCATGACCACGTCCTTCCTGGCGGACGGCACCGGCTTCGACGCGGTGCTGGACCGGATGAGCGTGAGCGCCGCCGCCGGCGGGCTGCACGTGGAGATCGGCGGGCGCGGCACCGACGTGCGCTTCGGCCACGGCGTGCTGGAGTTCAGCTCGGTGGTGGCGGACGGCCAGGCCGTGGAGACGAAGAGGCTGGAAGTGCTCTGAGGGGTGGTAGCGCTGCCGGACGTCACACCGGCACCGCCCGGGGAGCCGCCCGCAAGGGCGGCTCTTCTTTCATGCGAAGTTGCCGGAGGGGAAGGCTAGCCCGGCACGGGCTCCGGCGGCGCGTCGCGCAGCAGGGGCAGGTCCGAGACCACCGGCAGGGAGGCGGGCGCGGCGCGGCGCTGGAACATGCGCTGCAGGTCCAGGACCGGCATCGGCTGCCGCCGCCAGCCGAAGCAGCAACTAGCCACCTCGCGCCAGCGCGCCGCGGGCTCCGGCAGCGGACACAGGTCCTCGTCTTCCAGGCGCACCTTGAGCGGCGGTGCCGCGAGACGCAACGCGCCATACTCCTGCGGCTGCCGCCCACATCCCCGGTAGCCCACGACCGCGGCGTAGGGCCACGCGTCGCCGGCATCGCCGTCCAGCCAGGTGCGCAGGTCCCACACCGGCAGCGGGTGCCGGCGCCACAGCAAGGTGCGGCGGCGATGGGACGGGGACTCCGGGACCTCGCAGGTCTCCGGATGATAGAAGGTGTATACCAGGTCGTGGATGCCGATGGCGGCCCGGAGGCCAGCGCCGAAGTTGAGCAGCCAGGCGTTCGCGCCGTTCACGCCGCAGCCATCCCCGCCGGTGCACGGCGTGGCCGCCCCCTGCCCCTGATCCCGGATGACGCCGTGTCCATGGCGCCCATCATGGGAACGACTTGACACTTCAGTTCCCGCTTTCGACGAAACGCGCCATCCGCGCGACGAACACGCACCTGGCTGCGGAGAAAAGCCGGAAGCGCGGCGCGCCCGCGCAGGCAGATGCGGTGCGCCCGGCCGAAGGGACGGGAGGCGCGGCCGAGCCCTAGCGGAGCTCTTCCAGCAGTTTCTTCACGGTCTCGCGGTAGGTGGGGCCGGAGGCGAGCTGCTCGCCGCCGTCCATGATGAACTCGTAGTCGCCGCGGCGGCGCGAGCGCATCTCCTTGACGTAGTTGACGTTCACCAGCGCCGACTTGCTGATGCGCACGAACAGGGTATTGTCCATGCGCCGCGCCACGCTGCTGATGCGGTCGCGGGTCATGGTGCGCTCGCCGTTGATGGTGTGCACGTGCACGTAGTCCCCGTCGGCCCTGATGAAGGCGATCTTGGAAGTCTCCATGAACTTGACGCGGGTGCCGTCCTTGACCGGGATGCGGCGCCGGCCCCTGCCCAGGATCGCCTGCCGGAGGCCCGCCATCTCGAGGGCGAGCTGCTGGTTGGATTCGGCCTGCTCGAGCACCAGGCTCTTGTAGTAGTCGATGTCGGCGAAGGCGCCCTGGAAGCGGCTGACGCTGCCGTCGGCTGCGCGCAGCACGCGGCTGTATTCGGACACCCACAGCGGGCTGCCGTCCTTGCGGAGCAGCTGGGTCTCGAAGTTGCAGACCGCGCCGTGCTCCTGGAGCTGCTCGATGAGCTGCAGGCGCACGTCGGGCTGCGCGTAGAGCTGCGCGCCGATGTCCTTGATGTTCTCGACCATGTCGCGGGCGGAGTGGTAACCGAGCATGTCCGCGAACAGCGGGTCCACCTCGATGAAACGCCCGCCCAAGGTGCTCTGGTACATGGCCCCTGCCAGCTGGTCCTGTTGCCGCCCGGTGGGCGGAGTCTGAACCCGAGTCACATCGACCTCCCTAGCACCGGTTGTGCGGCCCCTCTTCCCGCCGGCCGCCCCACCTCCACGGAGGTGCTGCCGGATGGGGCCACGCTGGCAACATAGCCCCCCGCTGTCTGGGGTGTATCGGGCGTTTTCCCTATTTTTTGGGGGCGAGGGACGCGGGGTCTGCCGCTCCACGGAGAGGTGCGCATGGGGGCTGAGGGTGGCGGGACGGGGATGCGCCGGAGCGGGCTTGGGACGGCCGGCGCTGGGGCGGCTCCGCGGCCGGCATGTTCGGCTGGAGTTTGCGCGCTTTCGACTTGAGGTTGGTCGCTTTCGTTGCTTAGTGCGCCTGCGGCCCGGAAGCGGCCTATACAATCCGGCCACTTTTGCTTCAGGGACGCGGATCACCCCTTTAAGCGGCGTGTTTGGCTGATAGCCATCGGTCCTAACGTATCCGGGGTTACACCTCCACTCGTTAAATCCCGCATACCAGACCCGAGGGGACCCGTTGCATGCCGCCGATCCGCGTCCCTTCTCTCCTGCAAGCTGACGCTAGTGCGCCTCGCCGCGCAGATGGTCCATGGGGATCAACAGCCTGAGGCCCGTGTAGCCGAACACGACTGCCAGCCCCGCTTCGAAACCCCGCCGCACGGCGAGGTAGCCCGAGCGGACGGCCGGGACGGAGAACAGGCAGGCATAGCCGCCGAAGATCACGATGCCCAGCGGCAGGCATCCCGCCACCACCCACAAGGCTTCTGCGGCGTGTGCCCCGGGCGGTACCGCCAGGGACACGATGGACAACCATACGAAGATCGCCTTGGGGTTGGTGACATGCATGGCGGCGCCGCGCAGGTATATCCGCAGCCCGCTCTCCGCGATGCCGCCGCCCAGCGCGGCCTCCGCGTGGGGGCCGAGCGCCGCGCGCGCGGAACGCACCGCCAGCCACAGCAGGTACAGCCCGCCCATGAGCTTCATGGCGACCAGCGCGCCCGCGTAAGCCGCGAGCAGCGCCGACAGGCCGAAGGCGGCGAGCAGCCCCCAGAACACCGAGCCCGAGACGATGCCGAGCGCCAGCAGCAGCGCCGGCCGGCGTCCCGCGCGCATGGCCATGCCCATGATGGCGAGGTTGCTGGGCCCGGGGCTCGCCACGCCGATGGCGTAGGCGGAATAGGCCAGCAGCAGGTTCGTGGCAGCGTGCGGCATCGTCCGGTCTCCCCTGTCTAGAGCGCGCAGCTCACTCCGGTGCCGCCGAGGCCGCAGTAGCCGTTGGGGTTCTTCGCCAGGTACTGCTGGTGGTAGTCCTCGGCGAAGTAGAACGGCGGGGCCTCGCGCACTTCGGTGGTGATGGCGGGATAACCCGCGCGGCGCAGCGCGTCCTGGTAGTCCTTGAGCGAATCCTCCGCCGCCTGCTTCTGCTGCTGGCCGTAGGTGTAGATGCAGGAGCGGTATTGGGTGCCGACGTCGTTGCCCTGGCGCATGCCCTGGGTGGGATCATGGGCTTCCCAGAACACCTTGAGCAGTTCCGGATAAGCCACGCGCTTGGGGTCGTACACCACACGCACCACCTCGGTGTGGCCGGTGCGGCCGCTGCACACCTCTTCATAAGTGGGGTTGGGCGTGTAGCCGCCGGCGTAGCCCACGGCGGTGACGTACACGCCGGGGACCTGCCAGAACTTGCGCTCCGCGCCCCAGAAGCAACCGAGGCCGAACACCGCCTCCTGCATGCCCGCCGGCAGCCCCTTCAGGGGATGGCCGTTGACGTAGTGGGTCTCCGGCACGGGCAGCGGCGCGGCGCGGCCGGGCAACGCGAGGTCCTGCGGGATCATCTGGCTCTTGCGGGCGGCGAACATGGGGGCTCCTGCCGGCGTTGCGCCGGGTCGGTACGGTGGGGATACGTCTTAAGACCTTAATAGAGACGCGTTTATTGCGTACCCAACCGGACGCAACAGGGACGGGGCCCCGCCGGCCCCGTCCCTTCCCGTCTCAAGCCCATCTCAGCCGGAGCTTGGAATCCAGGCTAATGCGCCCCGCGCCGGTCACGGCCACGTAGAGGTAGCCGCCGGCGAGGCCCAGGTTCTTCATGAAGTTGATGAACTGGTTGAGGTCGGCGAAGTTGCTGTGGGCGATGCATGCCGAGATCACCGAGAACGCCGCCAGCGCCCAGGCCACGGGCCGGGTGAAGGCGCCGGCCAGGAGCAGCAGGCCGCCGCCCAGCTCCCACAGGATCAGGATCGGCATGGACCAACCCGGCAGGCCGTAGGAGACCATGTAGCCCTGCATGGCCTCGTAGTGCACGAGCTTGTTCCAGCCGGACCAGATGAACAGCGCGGCGAGCAGGATGCGGGCCGCGACCAGGATGACGTCTCTCATGGATGGACTCCTTTCTCTTCGTTGGTTGATCCCGTGGCTCAGGCCGCGGCGCGCTCGCTCTGCAGCGCCTCACGCACCTTGGGACGGTCCGCCACGCGCTGGCGGTAGTCCGAGAGGTGCTTCCAGGCGCTGAGCTCGATGCCCACGTGCGGGGCCCAGCTTACTACCGTATAGAGGTAGGCGTCCGCCACCGTGAACTGCTCGCCCATGAGGTAGCTGTGGTCGGCGAAGTGCTTGTCCAGCATGTCGAAGCGCTTCGTGAGCTTGGCCTTCAACACTTCCTTGGCGTCGTCCTTCAGTTCCTTGTTGAACATGGGGCTGAAGCCCTTGTGGATCTCGCTGCTGACGAAGGTCAGCCACGAGTTGGCACGCAGGCGCGCCAACGTGCCGGGCTTCGGGATCAGGTTCGCCTGGGGCGCCTGGTCGGCGATGTACTGCAGCAGCGCGGCGCCCTCGGTGAACACCTCGCCGTCGTCCAGCTGCAACGCCGGCACGTAGCCATAGGGATTGATCTTGTAGAAGTCGGTGCCGTCCTTGAGCTTATGGTCCTTCACCGCCACCAACTCCACCGGCAGGCCGGCTTCGTGGAAAGCGATGTTGGAGGCCAGGGAACAAGCGCCGGGGGAGAAGTACAGTTTCATGGTCTTAGACTCCTTGTTGTTAAGCCGTCAAAGCCGCGGCTGAGAGCGGCGCATAGTCCGTGTAGCCCTTGGGGCCGGTGCTGTAGAAGGTGTTGGAATCCGCCTTCGCGAGCGGGGCACCCCGGCGGAAGCGCTCCACCAGATCCGGGTTCGAGATGAAAGGCACGCCGTAGGCCACGAGGTCGGCGCGGCCTTCCGCGACGGCGGCATTGCCCTTGTCCCGGTCGTAGCCGGTGTTGGTGATGAGCGTGCCGCGGTAGACCTTCCGGTAATGGCCGGTCACGTCCGCCACCTGCTTCGGGTCGTCCACGGGGCCCGCCGCGTCACGCAGGTGCAGGTAAGCGAGCTTGTAGTCGTTCAGCCTGCCGATCACGTAGTCGTAGAGCGCCCGGCTGTCGGAGTCCGCCGGCGAGTTCCAGGTGTTGGTGGGCGAAAGCCGGATGCCGGTCCTGCCGGCACCGACGGCCTTGACCACCGCCTCCACCACCTCGAACAGGAAGCGCGCACGGTTCTCGATGCCGCCGCCATACTGGTCGGTGCGCTTGTTGATGCTGTCCCGCAGGAACTGCTGGATGAGATAACCGTTGGCGCCGTGGATCTCCACGCCGTCGAAGCCGGCGGCGAGCGCGTTCCTGGCGCCTTGCGCGAAGTCCTGCACCACCTGCTGCACCTCGGCGGTGCTGAGCTCACGGGCGGCCACCGTGTCCTTCTCCACGCCGGCGGGCGTCCAGGCCTTGGCGCCCGGATTGAACACCGAGGGCGCCACCGGCAGCGCGCCGCCGTGGAAGTCCGGGTGCGAGACCGCGCCCACGTGCCAGAGCTGGAGGAAGATGCGGCCGCCGCGCGCGTGCACCGCCGCCGTCACCTGCTTCCAGCCCTCGACCTGTGCGGGCGAGTAGATGCCGGGCGTGTAGAGGTAGCCCATGCCCTGGGGCGAGACCTGGCTGCCTTCGGTGACGATGAGGCCGGCGCCGGCGCGCTGCGCGTAGTACTCGGCATGCAGGGCCGTGGGCGCGAGCGCCGGATTGTCGGCACGGTCGCGGGTCATGGGGGCCATCACCACGCGGTTCTTGAGTTCGTAGTCCCCGAGCTTCACGGGGGTCAACAGGGGCTGCGTCTGGTTCATGGTGCTTCCTTACTTTTATTTCAGGGTTGTAACTAAATATCTATGAATTTCGATATGCCCGATCCAAAAAATGGCCCTTGCGGGCACGCACATGTGTCGTCCAAGTCCTAGACCTGGCTCAACTCAAATTTCTTCCTTCAGGAACTTGCCCAGTTCCTTCAACGCATCCTCGTTGCGCTCATAGAAGGTGTACTGCCCTTCCCGCCGCGCCACCACGAGACCCGCCTTCATGAGCATGGCCAGGTAATGGGAGGCGGTGGACTGCGAGAGGCCCAGCTTCTCCTGTATCTCGCCCACACACACCAGCTTGCCGCGCGGGCCTCCGGAGGGGCAGTCTCCGCCGAAGTGCTGCTGCGGATGCTTCATCCAGCTCAGGATCTGCAGCCGCGACTTGTTGGCCAACGCCTTGAAAACCAGCACCTGATCCATGGACGGTAGTATATCGAGTTTTTTCGATATGTCAATGCCTTCCCCTTCCCGCCTGGCCTAGACTGCCCTCTCCATCTAAACCTGCTGCCCTCGCCGACCGTCCAAAGGGCATGGAAACAGCCACGGCCATGCGCCTCACGGAACTGGAACCCAAGGCCGCAGCCGGCGACGACGCCGCGCTGGCCGGGCGCGCCCGGTCCGGGGACATGCGGGCCTTCGAGCAGCTCTACCGCAAGCACGTGGGCCGGGTGCACGCGGTGTGCCTGAGGCTCGCCGGCAACCGGACGCTGGCGGAGGAATGCACCCAGGACGCGTTCGTGAAGGCCTGGGAATCCCTAGCGGGCTTCCGCGGCGACGCGAGCTTCGGCACCTGGGTGCACCGCATCGCCGTGAACGCGGTGCTGGAACGCCACCGCACGCAGCTGAGGCAAGCCGCCTGGGTGAGCTCCGGCGACGAGGACGCGATGGCCTCGGTCCCGGGCGCCGACGCGGATCCCGGCCACGGCCTGGACCTGGAACAGTGCATCGCCGAGCTGCCGCCGGCGGCGCGCATGGTATTCGTACTTTTCGACGTGGAGGGCCACACCCACGAGGAGATCGCCGGCATGACCGGCCTCGCCGTGGGGACCAGCAAGGCCCATCTGCACAGGGCCCGCCAGATACTGCGGGCGAGGTTGGAGGCATGAACATGAACGACGACAAGCTGAAGGCGGCGCTCGGACGGCTGCCGCGCGAAGCGGCCCCGCAGGGCGACCTGTGGCCGGGCATCTCGGCCCGTATCGCGCGCAAGTCCCGGGTGCGGCCCCTATGGGCCTACGGCCTGGCCGCGAGCCTGGTGGCGGCGGTGGCCGCCGGCAGCGTGTGGAACTACCTGCACCTGCAGCACGGCGCCGCGCCGCTCGAGGTGGTGGCTTCCGGCACGAGCCACGACAGCGCCTACTTCGCCCAGCGCGCCGCCTTCGCCGAGAGCAGCGTGCAGAACGCCACGAACCTCGCGCCGGCGACGCGCGAGGTGATCCTGAAGAATCTGCGCATCATCGAGGGCTCGATGCAGGACATCCAGACCGCCCTCGACAAGGACCCCAGCAACCCGCGCCTGCGCGGCCTGCTCTACGACCTGTACCAGAACGAAGCCCGGCTGCTGGCAGCGACCCAGCAGGCGGATGCCAAGACCAACGCGAGGAACTCACTATGAAACGCCTAGCCATCGTCATCGCCTACGTGCTCTTGAGCCTGACCGCCGTGGCGGGAGCCTTCTCCCTCATGGCGCTCACCTCCAGCACCGCCTACGCCCACGGGAACGACCGCGACTACGACAGTGACGCCGACGGTGACGGCGGCCACTCGGTCAACGAGAGCCGCCCGGTCAAGCCGGACGGCGAGGTGCGGGTGGACAACCTGGCCGGCACCGTGCGGGTGGAGGGCTGGGACAAGAACGAGGTGCGCGTGAGCGGCAGCCTCGGCGGCCAGGTGGAGAGGCTCGAGATCACCGGCGATGACTCCAGCCTCAGCATCCGCGTGATCCTGCCGCAGCACAACTGCCGCGACTGCGAGGCCGACCTGCAGATCAACGTGCCCAGAAGCAGCCGCCTGGAGGTGAGCACCGTCAGCGCCGACGTGGAGGCGAACGACGTGAACGGGTCGCAGCAGCTCGGCACCGTGAGCGGGAACATCATCCTGAGGTCAGGCTCCGGCCGCGTCGAGGTGAGGACCGTGAGCGGCGACGTCACGGTGGTGGGCTCGGCCAAGAACGCCCAGGTCTCCGGCAACAGCGTCAGCGGCACGGTGCACATCTCCAACGTGGACGGCAGCGTGGACGCCGAGAGCGTGAGCGGCGACGTGAGGGTGAGCGCGAGCCATCTCACCGGCGTGAAGATGAGCGCCACCTCCGGCAACCTCATGTTCCAGGGCACCCTGGCGAAGGGCGGTAACTACGACTTCCACAACGTGAGCGGCGACGTGCAGCTGGCGGTGGGGATGAATCCCTCGGCTCGCTTCGACTTGTCGAGCTTCAGCGGCGGCATCGACAACAGCTTCGGGCCCAAGCCCACCCGGGTCAGCAAGTACAGCCCCGGCATGGAGCTGCGCTTCACCAACGGCGCGGCGGATGCGGAGGTCGACGCCCAGACCATGAGTGGGGAGATCCACCTGCAGAATTGAAGCCTTACCGGAACCGAGACCCTGAGGGGCGCCGCGAGGCGCCCCTCATCTTTTCGGCTTGGCGGCGGGCTTGGCGCGCTTCTGCTTCTCCGCCGCCGCCTCCGGCAGCAACTGGTAGAAGAGGCTCGACTCGCGCTTGTAGAAGCCCTCGGTGTGGAAGGAATCGGCCAGCTTGAAGTGCTCGTAGTCCAGGTGGTGGCCGAGCTCGTGCAGCAGCGTGCGCAGGAAGCTCTTGAACGCCACCGGCCGCTTGATGCGGGCGGTGCGCATCCACAGGCTGATGCGCGCCGTGCGCATGCGGCCCTCCACACCCTCGTAGAGTCCATGCAGCTCGCCGGAACCGTCCGCCGGCCGTACCGCCAGCACCCGCAGCGTCACCGGCGCCACCTTGAGGCGCGCGAGGATGCCGCTGGCGAGCCCCTGGCAGACCCGCTCCACCCGGGCCCGGTCGTCCGCCTCCAGCGCCGCCTTCAGTTCAGGCAGCAGCGGCCACAGGCCCTCCGCATCCGGCAGCGGCGTGCGCTCGATGCGGTCGCTGGCGTCGTAGACCTGCTTGTCCTTCGCACTGAGGGATTTGTAGTAGTTGAATCGCATCACGGCGGAGTATGGGGGTGGCCCCTCATATAATAAAGACATGAGCCGCTGGCGCCCGCCTTCCCCTGGATCTTCGCCGTACATCACCGCCGAGGGTTACGCCGTGCTGCAGGCGGAGCTGAAGGGGCTGTGGGAACGGCGCACCGGCGTGACCGCGGCGCTCAGCGCCGCCGCGGCCGAGGGCGACCGCTCCGAGAACGCGGAGTACATCTATCGCAAGAAGGAACTTAGGGAGATCGACCGGCGCATCCGCTACCTGCAGAAACGCATGCCGGACCTCAAGGTGGTGACCGAATCCCCGGGCGAGCGGAGCCGCGTGTTCTTCGGCGCCTGGGTCACGCTGGAGGACCCGGCCGGCGAGGAAGTCGAATACCGCATCGTGGGGCCGGATGAGTTCGACCCCGCCAAGCGCTATATCAGCATGGATTCCCCGCTGGCGCGGGCCCTGCTCAAGAAAGCCGTGGACGACGAGGTGGACCTCAAGACGCCCGCCGGCCAGGCGCACTACTACATCGTGAAGGTGCGCTACGCCGGCTGAGCGCCGCGGTGCATATGTCTCCAGGGAATACGGCAAATCCGTTTGCCGCCCTCTCCGGTGCGGCGCATCATTGGCCCATGGCCGACATCAAGAAGACCGCCGCCAGCGAGCATGACCTGGACAAGGCGCTGCAGGAGACTTTCCCCGCCAGCGACCCCGTCACGGTGCACTCCACCGTGGAGGAAGAGAAGGAGCGCCGCCGCCAGGTGCTGGAGCGGGATGCCGAAGAGAAGCGCGCAGCCCGCCCCACCCACACCGATTCCGCCCTGGACGAGGCACTGCGCGGGACATTCCCCGCCAGCGACCCCGTGAGTGTGGAAGCGGCGGTGGAGGAAGACGCGCAGCAGCGCAAGGTGTCCAAGGTCGCGCGCAAGAAGCGTGCCGCGAAGCGCCCGCGGAAGAGCCCGCGCCGCAGCACCCACCCCACCGGCCGGCGCACCGGCCAGAAGAAGACCCACAGCAAGAAGCGCAAGAGCATGCATGGCGCGCCGGACCCGCGCCGCAAGAAAGCGCCCCGCAAGAAGAGCGCACGCCGCAAGGCGCGCGCCACGCGCGAGGCTTGAAAACATCAGGGCCGGGACCTATCTAGCGGGTACACCGCCAGGAGTCTCCCATGCCCGACCCCACCCTCCATGTCGCCTGCCCCGCCTGCGGGGCCAGCAACCGCCTGCCCGAGGCACGCCTCGGCGAAGCGCCCAAGTGCGGCAAGTGCGGCGCGGCGCTGTTCAGCGCGCATCCCAGCACCCTGACCGATGCCAACTTCGACAAGCTGGTGGGCGGCACCGATCTGCCGGTAGTGGTGGATTGCTGGGCGAGCTGGTGCGGCCCCTGCATGCGCTTCGCGCCGGTGTTCGAGGAGGCTGCCGCCAAGCTGGAACCCAGAGTGCGCTTTGCCAAGCTCGACACGGATGCCAACCAGGCGGTCTCCGCGCGCCTCGGCATCCGCAGCATCCCCACGCTGGTGATGTTCAAGGGTGGCAAGGAAGTGGCGCGGGTCTCCGGCGCGCTGCCGCTGGGGCCGTTCCTGGAGTGGGTCAAGAAGAATGCTGCTTAAATCCGATCCTCGTACTTTAATCGGGGCTACGTGAAAAAGCGTCGCGAGCCGAAGCAGAGCGGTGTGCCGCATGCGGCACACCACGAGGCAAATCCACACACTCGCCGCTCTCGCACATCCCCGTGCTCCGCGGCACGTACGCATCCTGCTACAGACGAAGCCCAACTTTTTCAGGGTTTGCCGTAGCCCGGGCCTAGGATGACCTGCCCCGGCAGGGCATCCGTCATCTTGCCTCCGTCCACCACCGGCACGCCGTTCACCAGCACGTAACGCATACCCACCGAGTAACGGTTGGGGTCGTCGTAGGTGGCGACGTCGTGCAGTGCGTCCGCGTCGAATACCGCCACGTCCGCCCACATCCCGGCCTTGAGCATCCCCCGGTCCTTGAGGCCCATGCGCTGCGCCGCCAGGGAGGTGAACTTGCGCACTGCGTCCGGCAGCGTGAGCCTGCGCTCGTCGCGCACGTACTTGGCCACGATGCGCGGGAAGGTGCCGTAGGCGCGCGGGTGCGGGTGCTCGCGGCCCATGATGCCCTCCGGGGAGGTGCCGGAGGCGTCGTTGTCGATGGATACCCAGGGCTGCTGCAGCACCAGGGCCACGTCGGGCTCCGCCATGCCGAACACCGCCACCATGGTGGCGCCGTTGTCCTGCGCCAGGAAGTCGCAGATGGTGTCGATGCCGTCCTCGTGCCACTCGGCGGCGATCTCGCTCACCCGCATGCCCTGGTAGCGGGCCAGCTCCGGCTTGTTGGCCGCCACGATGATGATGTCCTGCGGCCCCTCGATGGCGAGCCACTCGTTGTCCCACTTGTCGGTGGGCGTGAGCATGTCCTGGCGGATGCGGGCCCGCAGCGCCGGGTCCTTGAGCCGTTCGATCATCTTCCGGTTGCCGCCGTCGTGGACCCAGGGCGGGATGAAGGCGGAGAAGGAATTCTCCCAGGCGGTGTAGGCGTAGGTGTCGGCTGCGATGTCCAGGCCCGAAGCCCGCGCCGCCTCGATGCGCTTGATCACCTCCCCCGCCTTGCCCCAGTTCTGCTTGCCGGAGGCCTTGAGGTGGAATATCTCCACCGGGATGTGCGCCTCTCGCGCGATGCGGAAGGTCTCGTCCAGGGCCGCGGACTCGGCGTTGCCCTCGCTGCGCATGTGGGTGGCATAGATGCCGCCGTATTGCGAGGCCGTCTGGGCCAGCGCCACCAGCTCCTCGGTCCTGGCGTAGGGAGCCGGCGTGTATTGCAATGCCGTGGACAGGCCCATGGCCCCGGCCCGCATGCCATCCGCCACGATACCCTGCATCCTCTTCAGCTCCTCCGGCGTGGGCTGGCGGTCGCCGTAACCCAGCACCATCTCCCGCACGGAGGCCGCACCTATATAGGTGGCGAGGTTGATGCCCATGCCGCCCTTGCGCAGGCGCGCGAAGTATTCCGGCAGCGTGCGCCAGTCCACCTTGATCTGGTAGTGGTCGTAGCCGGGCTGGTTCTCCTTGATCATCTCCTCGCTCAAGGGCGCCGCCGACTCGCCCTCGCCGGTGATCTCGGTGGTGATGCCCTGGTAGATCTTGGAGGGCACCCGCGGATCCACCAGCATGGAGAGGTCCGACTGGCCCAACATGTCGATGAAGCCCGGCGCCACCGTGAGGCCATGGGCGTCGATGACGCGCTTCGCCTTCGTATCGCCGAGCTTGCCCACGGCGGCGATGTGCCCGTCGCGGATCGCCACGTCGCCCGTGTACGCCGGCGCGCCGCTGCCGTCTAAAATGTTGCCGTTCTTGATGATCAGGTCATACTGCGCCGTATCGGCGAAGCAAAATGAACTGATCTGCAACAGAAACGCCAGTATCGCCAGCCTGGTAATGTTCATTATGCCCCCGAATGTACTTGGGCCTTTAGTCGGTCTGCACACAGTCCTGCATGCGGAATATTTCCGGAACACCCACATCTATCCCTGAACATTGAGAAATATGAATGGCCGTCTTGTAGCTGCGACCATGCATCACGTCGTTCAGAGTCGTATAACCGTTCACGAGCCACAACTTGCCATCAATGGATCTTACGGCTACGTTACAGCCAAGAGCTATATCGTCGACAGTACAGACACCAAACCGAAATGGTCTTCCAGATCTCGTCGCCTGATCGATGCACTCCCGAATGGCAGCGACATGCCTCGGATCATCGCCACGCAACAATCCGCAGTCCATCCCCATATTGCCGCTAAGGCGATACACGGGATCGCGCATAGCGCCATGAAGGGCCTCATTCCACGCATTCAGGTCCAGAGGCCCAGAAGCGGTCGCACATGCCGAGCAGATGGCGATTGACAAAATCGTAGCCATAATCATCGCTGGCTTCACACCGGTTACCTCTTTGGTTTATTGCCGAAGAGTTCGTCCAGTTCCGCCCGTGACGGATCGGGCGCAGCCTGCGGTTTGACGGCGCCACCGAACAGCGCGTCCAGCTCGCCCTTGGCCTTCGCGGCGGGATCCTCGTCCCGGCTCCGGTGGGCACCAGCCCTGGGCTCGAACCACTCGCAGAAGTTCGCGCGGGCCTTCTCCTGCACGTGCTCGGCGCGCTCCTCGCGGCAGCCATCGTTGAGCTTGGGGTCGTGGAAGCGGCACATGAGGCAGGCATAGAGCTCGCTGCCGCACTTAAGGCACTGCGACAGGCGCGACAGGGGCATGGGCACGCCGTCGAGCGACACACCGCATTTCCAACAGACAAGGTCCGTGCTCATGGACCTTATTCTAGGTGGAAAATTGACCTAAAAGCGTCGCGAGCCGAAGCAGAGCAAGGCGCACGAGGCGAGCAGGAGGGAGCGTACTCTTAGGTACGTGACCGACTGCGAGCCCGAAGTGCAACGACGCTATGCGAGGCGCAGCAGCTTTTAGGCCCAGGCTGCGTTGGAGTCCGTGGGAGAGTGGAAATAGTCACTCTCCTCCGCGGAGAGCTGCACCGCCTTGATGAGTTCCGCCTGGCGCAGCGTGGCGGTGGAGACCGGCGCGCAGTCCTCGCACATGGGATCCTCGCAGGGCTGGCGCGAGTAGAGCCAGTAATGCACGGCGCCGGCGAGGATGCCGTCGGCGATCTCCCACACGTCGAGCTCCGGGTTCTCGTCGGCTATGCGGTTGGCGAGCTCCACCACCCGGCGGGCGGCGTCATCGAAAGGCGAAAGGTCGGAAGTCTTGGGAGCCATGACGGTTTAGATCCGGTGTGCGCGGCAGGTGAGGGATAGTCTAGCAGACCAGGCCGGGCCCCCTGTGCGGCCCGTCCCGGTGTCGCCCCCGCGCCCGTGTTAGGATGCGCCCCTCGACGACATAATCCCCGCAGGCCCGCCATGGCAGACGAAGAACTGAAACTCGAGCTCGACCTCGACAACCTCTACCGCGAAGAGATCTTCACCGACCAGAAGATCGGCACCATCCGCCAGCTCACGCCGGTGAAGCGCGACGGCTCGCGCGATGACGCGCGCCCGGTGCTGTTCGTGGGCGAGACCAGCCTGATGACGCCCGCCGGCACGCTGCCGATCCACTTCAAGCTCGAGGGCGCGGACCTCGGCGCCGCCGCGGCGCAGTTCTCCGAGGCCGCGAACAAGGCGATCCATGACACCATGGAGCAGTTGCGCGAGCTGCGCCGCCAGGCGGCCTCCTCCATCGTGGTCCCCGACATGACCAAGGGCGGCATGGGCGGATTGGGCGGCGGCGGCAAGATCCAGATGCCGTGAGTCCCGCCGCGCCGTAGCGCGGCCGTTTTGGGTATATTGGGCGCCACCGGAGCGCCCGGCGTGGGAGTGGACCATGCTGATCAATTGCGCCGCCTACCAGGAAGGCAAGAAGCTCACCGATATCCCCCAGTCGGAGATCGGCGCCTACCTGCGCCGGCCCGACTGCTTCGTGTGGGTGGCGCTGCGCGACGCGGACGCCGCCGAGATGGCCGAGATGCAGCAGCAGTTCGGCCTGCACGAGCTCGCGGTGGAGGACACCCTGGCCGGCAGCCAGCGGCCCAAGCTCGAGGAGTACGGCGACTCCCTGTTCACGGTGCTTCAGACCATCGAGATGGTCGAGGGCGAGCTGCACGTGGGCGAGCTCTACATCTTCGTCGGCCCCAACTACGTGCTCTCCTGCCGCCGCAAGTCCGAGAAGGGCTTCATGGACGTGCGCGCGCGCTGCGAGCGCGAGCCGCACCTGCTGCGCCACGGCTCGGGCTACGTGCTGTACGCGCTCATGGACGCGGCGGTGGACCGCTACTTCCCGATGCTGGAGCGCCTGGAGGGCGAACTGGACGTGCTGGAGGAGCGCATCTTCAGCAAGGACGCCTCGGCACGCGCGAACATCGAGTCCCTGTACGGCCTCAAGCAGCGGCTCGGCACCGTCAAGCACGCCACCGGCCCCGAGCTCGAGGTGGTGAGCAAGCTGTTCGGCGGGCGCGTCCCCATGGTGTGCAGCAACATGGGCGACTACTTCCGCGACATCTACGACCACCTGGTGCGGCTCAACCAGAGCATCGACACCGCCCGCGACACCATCGGCACCGCGATCTCGGTGAACCTCTCCATGATCGCGCTGCAGGAGAACGAGACCACCAAGAAGCTCGCCTCCTACGCCGCGCTCATCGCTGTGCCGACGCTGGTGGTCGGCGTGTACGGCATGAACTTCGAGCACATGCCCGAGCTGCACTGGACCTTCGGCTACCCGCTGGCGCTGGCGCTCATGGCCGGCATCGACTTCTACCTCTACTACCGCTTCCGCAAGTCGGGCTGGCTGTGAGGGGCGGCATGGACCTCGCCTACCTCGCCATCATGCTTATGCTGATGGAGTACTCGCTGTTCGCCGGCTTCGTGGCGCTCGCCCGTGTGCGCTACAAGGTGCCCGCCCCGGCCATCGCCGGCCATCCGGACTTCGAGCGCCGCTTCCGGGTGCAGCAGAACACCCTGGAACAGCTCATCGTCACGATCCCCTCGCTGTGGATCTTCGCCGTGACCCTGAGCCCGCTGTGGGCCGCGCTGTTCGGGCTCGTGTTCATCTTGGGCCGCGCCTGGTACGCCTGGGGGTACTACCGCAGCGCTCCCGGCCGGCACTGGGGCTTCACCGCCGGGGCCTGGGGCACGGGCCTGCTGGCGGCCGGCGCCTTCCTCGGCATCTTCAAGGACCTGTACTTCCTCATCGTCAACGGCTGAAGTTCCACGACAGCTTCACGATCACCGCGTCCGCCACGTCCGGCACGCCGGGCTGTGCCAGCACCGACTCGCGCCAGTTGCGGTTCCACACCACGTAGAGGTCCTTGTCCGCGGCGATGGCCCAGTGCAGCCGCGTGTTGAACCCGAGCTGGTCCTGGCTGGTGTCGTACTGCACGAAGCTCGAGATGGAGAGGTCCGGGTCGAAGGACCAGGCCGCGTTCAGCTGCCACAGCCGCTGCACGAAGTGCCCCTGCGGCAGGTCGCCGAACACGCTCTCGTTGGTGAGGCCGAGCTCCAGCCGCCCGTCCAGCCCCGCGTAGGTGAGCTGGGCATAGCCGTCCTTGACGCGGCCGGAATAGAACTGGCCCCAGGTCGGGCGCAGCACCAGGCGGAACGTATCCACCGGCGAATCGCACTCCATGCGCCAGCGCTGGAAGCGGTAGGTGCCGGCGGGGATGGTGACATTGTTGTCGACCGCGAACGGCGCGGACAGGTTCTCGTACTCGCGCATCAAGGTCGGGTAGAACGCGCTGCCGTCGGTGAGGCTCACGCCCGGCGAGAGGTGCAGCTCGTAGCTCTGCAGGTGGCCCGCGAGGTCGTCCACCTGGTTGTAGAACTCGTCCAGCTGCCAGTAATTCACCGGCGTGGGCGGCGGCGGCGTGGGGAACCAGCCGAGCTCCTCCCACAGCTGCTTGGTGCCGGGGCGCGGCAGGAAGCCGAGGGAGGTGTCGAAGGCGTCCCCGTAGGTGTTCACCTTGAGGTCGCCGTACCAGACGTAGTTGGGATAGGTGAGCTCGTAGCCCCAGCCGCGGGTGAGGCCCGGCAGCTTCGCGCCGCCGGTGTTCGCGCCCCAGGCGGTGGCCTCGAACTTGTGGCCGAACAAGCGGTCGGTCTTGAACGCCGCGTCCACGCCGGTGAAGGCGGCATCGGTGGCGCCGCTGGGGTCGCCGCGGGTCAGCAGCGTGCCCACCTGCCACTCGTCGCTGAGGTTGTAGGTGAAGCGCCCCACGAACAGGTTCTGGTCCGCCACCCCGTCGAAGGCGCCGGTGTCCACGTCCAGCACGCCCATGGACAGGTCCCCGACCCGGCCGGTGAGCTTGACGCCCTCGTCGATGGGGACGGTGTGGCCGTCCGCGAGGCCGATATCCCGCGAGTAGAACGCCACGAAGCCGCCGTTCAGGTTGCCGTAGGTGCCGCCGTTGTTGAAGGCGAACAGGCTGCTGCCGTCCAGGAAGAACTGGCGCTTCTCCGGGAAGTACAGCGAGAAACGGCTCAGGTTGATCTGCTGCGCGTCCGCCTCGGTCTGGGCGAAGTCGGTGTTGACGGTGAGCGTGCCGGAGAGCTGCGGCGTGAAGTTGTACTTCACCTCGCCCCCCACCTGGGCACGCTTGGCCCCGGTGTCGATCTGGTCGCTGCGCACCAGGAGGTACGGGCTGAACTCGAAGCCGCTGCCAGCCTTGAAGCCCTGCATGCCGTCGAGGATGCCGTACTGCTGCGGGCTGAACGCGCCATAGGCCGGGCTGATGGCCGCCCACTTGGTGACCAGGGACTTGCGCGGCACCCAGCGCGCGACGTTGAAGCCCCAGTGGCCTGAGTCGGGCCGGAACTGCAGGCTGCGGGTGCTGATGGCGATCTCCAGGTCCCAGCCGTCCGGCACCCGCCGCGCCTTCGCCTCCCAGATGCCGTCCCAGCCGAAGTCGGCGGTGTCCACGCCGTTGGCCTCCACCGCGTCGTCGCGGGCGCCGCCGGCGTTGATGCGGAAGATGTAGGCGTTGCGGTGGTCGTCGAAGGTGTTGAGCATCAGGGTGATGTGGTCGTCCACGTCCTGGTTGCCGTCGCGGCGCAGGCCGTGGGTCTGCACCAGGTCCGGCTCCGGGTCCACCGCATGCACGCCTATATAGAGGTGGTTGTCGTCCCGCAGCAGCAGCACCCGGGTGTGGAAGGGCGTCGGCTGGCCGGTGAACGGCGTGTTCTGGATCAGGTCCTCGATCACGCCCGCCTCCTGCCAGGCGGGGTCGGAGAGGTCGCCGTCCAGCTGCAGCGGCGCGGTAGCGCGCGGCACCGTGACGTGGGGCTGGATGGCGTCCGCGGCCAGGACCGCGGATGGCAAGCCCGCGCCCGCGAGCAGGCCGGCCAGGAGGATGGATGCGGTCTTCATGCGTGCCCCTAGAGGTCGAGTTTGAGGATGACCGGCTGGTAGAGCCGGTCGAGCGGCGGCAGGTTGCCCTGGGCGTCGATGCTGTCGAACTGGGAATTGGCGATGTAGTAGAGCGTGCTGCCCACCACCACGCCGGTGGTGATGTGCGCGAACAGCGGGTGGTTGAGCTCCAGCACCCTGCAGCGTTGCGCCGTGAGGCCGTCGTCGGAGAGCTCGCAGCGTGAGACCCGGTTCAGGTCCGGCTGCATGAACACCACGGCGTGGCCGTAGAGATAGAGGCCGTCGGCGCCGCTGAGCCTGAACCCCGCCGGGTCCGCCACGGGCTTGCGGCTGCGGCTCGCGATGTCGATGACGCTGATGCCCGCCGCGTCCGCCACGTACAGTCGCTTGCCGTCGGGCGTGGCCGCGATGCCGTTGGGGTAGCGGAACGCGGCGTCGCCGGAATAGAACGGCGCGAAGGTGCCGGTCTTGGCATCCAGCCGCCACACCTGCCCCGCTTCGAACATGTGGGTCACGTACACGTCGCCGCCGGGGGCGAGCGCGAGGTCGTTGAGGAAGTGGTCCGTCCCCGGTTCGTCCAGCAGGTACTGGCCGAGCAGGCGGCCGTCGTCCAGGTCGAACTTGAAGAGGCCCGCCGCGTTGGCGCGGCCGGAACGGTGGCCCACCAGGTTGCCGCCGTCGGAGCTCGCCACCCACAGCACCCGGTGCTTCGAGTCGGCCTTCATGCCGATCACCTGCCACAGGCCGTGGGCGCGGGCGGTGACGAGGTCCCATTCGCGGCAGCCCGGCACCACTTCCAGGATCTTGCCCTTGCGGGTGCTGCCCACCAGGAAGCGGCCGTCCTTGGCGTCGTAGGCCAGGCTCTCCGGCAGCAGGTCCTTCTCCTTCAGCGTGAAGGCGATGGTGCTGTGGTTCACGGCCGGCTCCGCGGACAGCGCGGGCGGCGCGTGCCCCAGCAGCGGGCAGAGCAGTAAGGCGGCCAGGCGGCTCATGACGACACTCCGTTTCCAGGTGCGCCCACTATGGGAGCCGTCCCCTTGGGACCGCCTGAAGAAGGCCGGACTTTTCCTGACTAATCGCCGACTTTTCGCTGCACCACTACCGGGACGCGGTGTCTACAGGCATCATCTACGCACCGGGGAGCCCCTGACCGATACCGCCATGACCGATACCGACGTGGAATACCGCCTCTGCGAGTGGCGCGTGCAGCCCGCCCTGAACCGCCTGACCCGCGGCGGCACCGAGCTCCGACTCGAGCCGCGCGTGATGCAGGTGCTGACCTGCCTGCTGGAGGCCGGCGGCGAGCCCGTCACCCGCGACGCGCTGATGCAGCGGGTATGGGGCCACGAGCACGTGACCGAGGACGCGCTCAACCGCACCGTCTCCAAGCTGCGCCGCTTCATCTCCGACGACCTGGCCTGTCCCGCCGAGATCGAGACCATCCCCAAGACCGGCTATCGCCTGGTGCAGCCCCGTGCGCAGGCCCCCGCCGCCGCGGTCCCGGCGCGGTCCGATCTCAACGGCGCGCTGCGCCGGCACTGGTGGTGGGTGGCGGCTCTGGCCGTGGCGGTCGGCATCGTGGCTTTCTTCTGGCCGCGCCGCACCCATGACTCAGTCATGAGCGTGGTGATGGACCCGCAGGCCAGGGTGGTGCCGCTCACCGCGCTCGAGGGCAAGGAGATCTATCCCACCCTCTCGCCGGACGGCAGCCATGTGACCTTCGGCTGGCGCATGAGCCCGGATGGGAAGTACCACGTCTACGTGCGGCCGCTCTCCTCCGAGGCCTTGCTGCAGGTGACCAACGGCGATCGCGATGAGTACATCTCGCGCTGGTCGCCGGATGGCACCCGGATCGCCTACGTCAGCATCGACATGCGCACCTGCGAGGTGCTGAGCGTGTCCGCGGTGGGCGGGCCTTCGCGGCACATCGCCGACTGCGACAAGCTTGAGGGTGACAACCTGGACTGGTCGCCGGACGGCACCACCCTCGCCATGAAGGCGCCGGACTCCAAGGGCCTGGACCTGCTCACGCTGGCCGACGGCAGCATCCGGCACTTCACCGAGGTGCCGCCCGCGGACATGCTGGATACCAGCCCTACGTTCTCGCCGGACGGCACGCTGCTCGCGTTCGTGCGCTGGCATGCCCACGGCGTCGCCAACGTTTACGTGGTGCCGCTGAGCGGCGGCGAGCCCAAACGCCTCACCTTCGACAACCTCAAGATCGAGGGCCTGGCCTGGGAGCCGGATGGCCGGCACCTGGTGTTCTCCTCCAACCGCGGAGGCCCCTTCGGCCTGTGGCGGGTGGACGTGGATGGCGGTCCGGCCGAGCACGTGCCGCAGTCGGGCCGTGCCGCCTACTCGCCGGTGCTGAGCCGCGACGGGCGCCAGCTCGTCTACGAGGAATGGGCGGGCCAGACCAACCTGTTCAGCCTGGACGCGCGTGATGGCGGCGCGCCGCAGCAGATCACCTACACCACCCGCTGGAACTGGAACCCGGCCGCCTCGCCGGACGGCAAGCATCTGGCTTTCGCCTCGGACCGCTCCGGCACCTCCGAGATCTGGGTCAGCGACCGCCTGGGCGAGCAGGCCCTGAAACTCACGGACTTCGGCGGCCCCTATACCAGCGGCCCCGCCTGGTCGCCGGACAGCCTGCACATCGTGTTCGACTCGCCGGCGGTGGACGGCAACTTCGACATCTATGAAGTGGACGCCGCCGGCGGCACGCCGCGCCGGCTCACCAACTCGCCGGCGGAGGACCGCTTCCCCCACTACTCGCCGGACGGCAAGTGGATCTACTTCACCTCGCGCCGCAGCGGCGCCTGGGAGGTGTGGCGCATGCCCGCCGGGAGCGGTGACGCGAGCCAGGTGACGTTCAACGGCGCCTACTACAGCCAGCCGGGTCCGGACGGCGCGGTCTACTACTCCCGCGACTGGACCGACGGCTTGTGGCGCCTGAAGCCCGGCGGCCAGCCGGAGCTGGTGGTGCCGGACCTGGACCCCGAGAACTGCAGCAACTGGCAGGTGGGAAAGGACCGCATCTGGTACGTGCAGCGCAACGACCCCTACAAGCCGAGCGTGCTCGCGACCCACAGCCTGGCCGCGGGCGGTCCCGGCCAGCGGCTGACGGCGCTGCCGCGCCTCACCTACAAGTCAGGCATCGGCCTCACGCCGGACGGGAAAATACTGCTGGCGGAAGTGGTGTCGGACGAATCGGATCTGATGCTCTTGACGCATTGAAGCCGGAAGTGGGGGGGGGGGGGGGGG